>CAYQVA010000247.1:0-2500 GCA_964420815.1 uncultured Anaerolineae bacterium | reverse complement strand
CTGATGAGGACGGCCCTTTCCCGCAGCCCCTTGGCCCGGGCGGTGCGGATGTAGTCCTCGCCCAGCACCTCCAGCAGGCTGGAGCGGGTCATACGGGCGATGATGGCCATGGGGATGGTGCCCAGCGCAATGGAGGGGAGGATGAGATGGCTCAAGGCGTCGCGCAAAGCCGTCCAATTTCCCGTCACGATGCTGGTCAGGACGTAGAAGTTGGAGAGAAAATCGCAGAAGGCGATGACCTTTGCCCCTAGCTCTCCGGTGAAAATCCGATCGAGATGGTAAGCCTCGGTGATGGTCATCAACTCGACGCCCACCGTCAGGCGAGCGGAGGGAGGCAACCACTTCAACTTGAAGCCGAAAACATACATTAAGAGCAGACCCAGCCAGAAGATGGGCATGGAGACGCCGACCAGCGCACCGGCCATGGTGGAGAGATCGAAGAAGGAGTTGTGCCAGTAGGCGGCGATCACCCCGGCCGTGATCCCCACCACGCAGGCGATGAACATGGCCCCCATGCTCAGCTCGATGGTGGCCGGCAGCCGCTGCGCCAGCTCGACGACCACCTTCTCGTTGGTCAGAATGGCGCGCCCCAGGTCCCCCCGCATGAGGCTCTGCAGATAGCGAAAATATTGGACATAGAGGGGGTCATCCAGCCCCACCCTCTTCCTGAACTCCGCTATCTGCTCCTCCGTGGCATGCTCCCCCAGCATCACCCTGGCTGGATCGCCGGGGATCAGACGCAGCATGGAGAAGGTGACGATGGAGATCCCCAGGAGGACGGGGATGAGCAGAAGTAACCGTTGTATGATGTACCGCGTCAAAGTGCCAACCCTCCCAAAAAACCTACAGTGCAGGGGGAATAGGCCCCCTGCACTGTAGGGTTAACTTAGAGAGCCAGGCTCAACCTACTCCCCCTTGAAGCCGCCGAAGAAGTAGCCCCAGTAGAAGAAGTCTCCGGTATGGCCCACGTGGTAGGGATTGTCCTTATCCCACCAGCGCTCGAAGTTGAAGACCACCGCGTCGGCGTTGAAGTCAGTGCCGTCGTGGAACTTGACCCCCTTGCGCAGGTAGAAGGTCCACTCCAGGCCGTCCTCGGAGACCTCCCATTTTTCGGCCAAGCCGGGCACGATCTCGGTGGTGCCAGGCTTGAAGGTGACAAGCTGCTCGAAGACCTGCTTGCAGACCCAGAAGCTCTCGCCGTCGGTCTCGTCGCAGCAGTCAAGCCCCACCGAGTCGCCGCTGCGGGCGTAGATGAGGGTATCCTTACCCGGCGCCTCCACACGCCAGAGGTCCTCGTTGCTGAAGGGATCGGGGTAGATGCCCGTCCATTCCTTGCGGAAGGCGATGGCCGAGCTGTTGTGGACGATGGGGATGGCGATAGCCTGCTCGTAGATGAACATGTTGGCCTGGTCGTAGATCTTCTGGCGCTCCTCGGGGTCGAGTATGGACCCGCCCTTCTTCAGCAGCTCCAGGAGCTCGGGGAAGTCGTTGGGGTCGCCGAAGCTCATGTCCGCCGCCGCGCCGAAGAAGACGTCCAAGAAGTTGGTGGCGTCAGCATAGTCGGCCATCCACCCCAGCATGAAGAGGTCGGCCTCGCCAACCGCCGTCTTGTCCAGATAGGTGCCCCAGTCGTAGGTGACGATCTCGGCGTCAATGCCCACCGCCGCCAGGTCGGCCTGGATGGCCTCGCCCACCTTATCCGGGGTAGGATAGTAGCCACGGGAGACAGGCATCACCCATAGGGTAGTTTTGAAGCCATCGGGGTAACCGGCCTCGGCCAGAAGCGCCTTGGCCTTGTCAGGATCGTACTTGTAGTATGCTTGTCCCTCGGTGTGGCCGAAGATCCCCGGCGGGATGAACTGAGTGGCCACTTCGGCCGTGGGTGGATAGAGAGCCTTTACGATGGCTTCTTTGTTGATGGCGTAGGCCACAGCCCGGCGGACCCTCACATCATCGAAAGGCTTGTGGGCCCGGTTAATGCCCAGGTAGCCGATGTTGAACTTGGGCCGGGCGTAGACCGTGATGTTGGGGTCGGCCTCCAGGGTGGGGATGTCGTCGGGGGCCACGTTGTCAATGCCGTCCACCGTGCCCGCCTGGAGCTCCAGGGCGCGGGCGGGAGGCTCGGCGATGACCCTGAAGACGAGGTTCTTGGTCTTGGCCTTCTCGCCCCAGTAGTCCTCGAAGCGCTCCAGGGTGATGGTCTGGTCCGGCACCCACTCCACGAACTTATAGGGGCCGGTGCCGACGGGGTTCTTGAAGAGGTCCCCGCCGCCCTCGAATTTCTTGATGTTCTCCGGGCTAGCGATGCCGAAGGCGTTGAAGGCTATTTTCTGGAGGAAGGCGACGTCCATGCGGTTCAGGTAGAACTTGACCGTGTAGTCGTCAACCTTCTCGATGTAGCGGATGAGGCTCTTGGCCTCGGGGTTAGGAGGCGGGATCTCCACGGCCACCGCCGGCTTGAACTCGATGAACCACTTCTTGTAGAGCTTATCGAGAGTGC
>CAYQVA010000246.1:0-2528 GCA_964420815.1 uncultured Anaerolineae bacterium | reverse complement strand
AGCTGATAGTGCCTGTGGCCCTGGAGGTTGGCTCCCGCTTCGCCATCAGGGAGGGTGGGAGGACCGTAGGGGCCGGGGTCATCACCAAGATAGCGGAGTAGGAAGATGAAGGGCAAGGGTACTACAGCGAAGCAGAAGATCCGGATTCGCTTGAAGGCTTACGATCATCGCCTCCTCGACCAATCGGCAAGGCAGATAGTGGAAGCGGCAGAGAGGACGGGTGCGGCGGTCGTCGGCCCTGTCCCTTTACCGACCAAGATCGAGAGGTTCTGCGTGATGCGTTCGCCCTTCATAGATAAGGACTCGCGGGAGCACTTCGAGATCCGCACCCATAAACGGCTGATTGATGTGCTTGACCCCAGCCCCAAGACCATTGACACGCTCATGCGTCTCAGTCTGCCTGCCGGGGTGGATATAGAGATTAAACTGTGATATGATCTCCCTCAGTTCCCTTCAGTTCCCCTTTAGTTCCTTGAAATAAGCAAGGGGAACTGAGGGAACTGAAGGAACTCAGGGGAATGGATTCATGAAGGGCATTCTGGGCAAGAAAGTGGGCATGACCCAGATCTTCGATGAGAGGGGGAACGTCATCCCCGTGACGGTCATCGAGGCCGGGCCGTGCTTCGTCACCCAGGTTAAGACTAAAGAACGGGATGGTTATCAGGCCATTCAGTTGGGCTTCGAGGAGGTTAAGCCTAAGCGCCTGACTAAGGCTCAACTGGGCCACCTGCAGAAAAGGGGTCTCCCTCCCCTGCGCCACCTGCGGGAGATAAGGGTGGACGATGTGAGCGGGTATGAGGAGGGGCAGAAGATCCGCGTCAGCATCTTCGATGTGGGCGATTTGGTGGATGTAACCGGCATCTCGAAGGGGAGGGGCTTCGCCGGGGTGGTGAAGCGCCACGGCTTCAAGGGCGGGCCGAAGACCCATGGCCAGTCAGATCGCCACCGCGCCCCTGGCTCCATCGGCCAGACCACCACTCCGGGTCGCGTCTACAAGGGGAAGCGTATGGCTGGCCACATGGGCAACGAGCGGGTCACGGTGCAGAACCTGCGGGTGGTCCTGGTTGACCCGGAGCGCAACCTGCTGGCAGTAAAGGGCGCCGTGCCCGGCGCCAGGAATAGCTTGCTCATCATCAAGGAGGCGGTGAAGGGAAAGTAAGCGATCGCTTACAGTAACTGCATCTGCCACGCCAACCCTCACCCCTATCCCGGTGCCAAATGAAATGGTTTAACGTGTTCGTCATAACAGCGTATTTTACGGATACGATAAAGAGGGGCGAGATATTATGGGAAAAGAGATAAAAATTTGGTATGACAGTGAGTGTGATTACATTGAAGTTATCTTTGAGCGGAAAGCTGGATACTTCAGGGAGACAGAAAACGATGCAGTAATGGAAAAAGTTGACGAGGATGGAAATATCATTGGTTTTTCCATCCTGAGAGTGAGCGCATTGAAAGAGCAGAAGCCGCTTTCCGTTACTCTTCGACGAAAAGCCGCCTTGCCTAGCAGCTAACGGGGTGTATCTGGCAGATCGGCATATAAAGCGTTGAGCGATATAGAGGGATCATTGTGATGCGAGTGCCTGTCCGTGATATAAATGGAAAAGTGGTTGATGAGATTGAGCTTAGGGACGATATCTTCGGCATATCCCCTAACGAGGCAGTGATGCACCAAGCTTTGGTGCGCCAATTAGCCAATGCGCGCTTGGGTACCCACAAGACCAAGACGCGGGGCGAGGTCTCAGGCGGGGGGCGCAAGCCTTGGCGCCAGAAGGGGACGGGGCGCGCCCGCCACGGCAGCATCCGCGAGCCCCAGTGGCGTGGTGGAGGGGTCGTCTTCGGCCCTCGTCCCCGCAGCTACCGTCAGAAGATGCCCCGTAAGATGCGACGGCTGGCATATAAGTCAGCCCTCTCGGTCAAGGCCAAGGAGGGGAAGATCATCGTCCTCGATAAGTTGGATTTGCCCGCTCCTAAGACGAAGGGGATGCTGGCCACTTTAGGGAGGCTTGGTGTGGATTCCAGCGCCCTGATCCTCCTGCCGGAGGCCAACTTCAACGTGGAGAGGTCGGCCAACAATATACCTGATGTGAAGACCCTGCGGGCCCAATACCTCAATGTGGCCGACATCTTAGGCTATGACTACCTGATCATGCCCTTAGGGGCGGTAGGGGTGATCGAAGGCATCCTCGGTTAAGGGAATGAACGGAGGCATGCGATGGAGGTTTTCGAGGTTTTGAAGCGGCCGATTATCACCGAGAAGACGAGCGCTTTAGCTGCTCAGGGCCGTTATACCTTTGAGGTTGATCGTCGGGCTAACAAGATGCAGATCAAGGAGGCGGTGGAGAAGGCCTTCGGTGTCAAAGTGGTTGCTGTCAACACCTGCAACATGCCGGGCAAGCCGCGACGTTGGGGGCGGCGTGTGAGCCGCACCCCTGCTTGGAAGAAGGCAGTGGTTACCCTCGCCGAGGGGCAACGCCTGGAGTTCTTTGAGGGGGTCTAATTATGGCTGTTAAAACCTATAAGCCCAC
>CAYQVA010000245.1:0-2531 GCA_964420815.1 uncultured Anaerolineae bacterium | reverse complement strand
GCCGCCTGGGGGCCTCCTGCGATTGGACGAGGGAGAAGTTCACCATGGACCCCGATCTCTGCCGGGCGGTGCGGGAGGCCTTCGTGCGCCTCTACGAAAGGGGCCTCATCTACCGCGGAGAGTACCTCATCAATTGGTGCCCCCGCTGCGGGACGACACTCGCTGACTTGGAGGTGGAGCACGAGGAGGAGGAAGCCAAGCTCTGGTATGTGCGGTATCCGTTGGAGGAAGGCGAGTGGCGAGGGGCGAGAGGCGAATGGGGGAGTGGGAGGTGGGCGGCGGGAGCCGAGGAGTTTATCACCGTGGCAACGACGCGCCCGGAGACCATCCTGGGCGATACGGCGGTGGCGGTCCACCCCAATGACGAGCGCTATAGGCACCTTGTGGGCCGGACGGCCATCCTGCCGGCTCTCGGGCGGCGCATTCCCATCATCGCCGACGAGGCGGTGGACCGGGATTTCGGCACAGGGGCGGTGAAGGTGACCCCGGCCCACGACCCGAACGACTACGAGATGGGGAAGCGCCATGGGTTGGCTCCCATCAACGTGATGAATGAGGATGCCACCATGAACGAGGAGGCCGGGCCCTACGCGGGGCTCGACCGCTTCGAGTGCCGCAAGCGGCTGGTGGAGGATTTGGAGAAAGAGGGCCTTCTGGTGAAAATCGAGCCGCACCTCCACGCCCCTGGCCGCTGCTATCGATGCAAGACGCTCATCGAGCCCAGGGTATCCGAGCAGTGGTTCGTGCGCACAAAACCCTTGGCCGAGCCCGCCATCCGCGCCGTACGAGAGGGGCGCATCCGCATCATCCCCAAGCGCTTCGAGAAGATTTACTTCAACTGGATGGAGAACATCCGCGACTGGTGCATCTCCCGCCAGCTCTGGTGGGGCCACCGCATCCCCGTCTGGTACTGCGACGACTGCGGGGAGATGAGTGTTACGGCCGAGGAGGTGCTCGAATTCTGTCAGCACTGCGGCAGCGGAAACATCCACCAGGATGAGGACGTCCTGGACACCTGGTTTAGCTCGGCGCTGTGGCCCTTCTCCACCTTGGGCTGGCCTGACGATACCGAGGACATGCGCTACTTCTACCCTACAAGCGTGATGGAGACGGGCTACGACATCCTCTTCTTCTGGGTGGCGCGTATGATTATGATGGGCCTGGCGATGACCGGCGAGATTCCCTTCCACACCGTTTACCTGCACGGCCTCATCCGCGACGAGCATGGCCGGAAGATGTCCAAGTCATTGGGCAACGTGGTAGATCCCTTGGTGGTAATGGACGAATATGGCACCGATGCCCTGCGTTTCACCCTGACCACGGGCTCCACCCCGGGTAACGACATGAAGCTCTCCATGCAGCGGGTGGAGGCGGCCAGGAACTTCGCCAACAAGATATGGAATGCGGCGCGCTTCGTGGTCAGCGCCTTAGCGTCAAGGCGCCCAAGCGTCCAAGTAGCTCAACCCCTCGACGCTGAGACGCTACGACGCTATGACGCTACGACGCTTCCAGACCGCTGGATCCTCTCCCGCCATAACCGTCTGGTCAAGGAGGTCACTCGCCTCATCGAAAATTACCAGTTCGGCGAGGCGGGAAGGCAGATCCACGACTTCCTCTGGGGCGAATACTGCGACTGGTATATCGAAATCTCTAAGATCCGGCTCTATGGGGAGGACAAGAGGGCGAAAGAGGCGGCTTTGCAGGTTCTCATCCACGTGCTTGAGCGCACCCTCCGCCTCCTGCATCCCTTCATGCCCTTCGTTACCGAAGAAATTTGGCAGCACCTAGCAAGGGGCAAGGGGCAAGGGGCAAGGGAGGAGAGCATCATGATTGCTCCCTGGCCAGAGGTGGATGAGGGACTCATTGACGATGAGGTTGAGGGCCAGATGGGGTTGATCATGGATATAGTGCGTGCCATCCGCAATGCCCGCACCGAGTATAGGGTGGAGCCGAGCCGCCGGATCGAGGCCATCATCGCTGCCGGGGGGCAGCGGGACCTGATCGCCTCCCAGGCGGACGTCATCGCCGCGCTGGCGCGGGTTGACGCCGATAAGCTGCGCATCGAGGAGACGCTGGAGGAGAGGCCAGCGAGGGCTTCGGCCCTGGTGGTCGGCGGCGTCGAGGTTTACCTCCCCTTGGCGGGGATGGTTGACCTGGAGAGGGAGAGGGAGCGGCTGTCGAGGGAGATAGAGAGGGTTAAGGATGAGATCGCCCTCGCCGAGAAGCTCCTGGCCGATGAGGAGTTCCTGGCCAAGGCCCCACCTCATGTGGTGGAGAGGGAGCGGGAGAAGCTGGCGGGATACCGTGAGAAGCGGGATAAGTTGCAAGAGCGGTTAAGGAGCTTGGGAGGCGACACAGCGTCTTAGCGTCTCAGCGGCTATCGCTTAGACTCCTAGAGGCTTTCAGGGGGTATTGCCATGCGCGTCATCGCTGGGGAGGCGAAGGGGAGGAGGTTGTTCTCGGTGCCGGGCCACACCACCCGACCCATCGCCGACAGGGTGAAGGAGTCCCTCTTCAACATCCTAGGGGAC
>CAYQVA010000244.1:0-2540 GCA_964420815.1 uncultured Anaerolineae bacterium | reverse complement strand
TTGATAACCAGTCTGGGGAAGCCAAGTTTGGCGCCTTCAGCTTTGGGGAGGGCCCAGGCCCGGATGGGGCCGGTATCCTGGCCACCATCACCCTCGAGGCGCAGGGGGATGGTCAAACCGCCCTCGACCTGGAGGGCGTGAAGTTGGCCGACATCGCCGGCCATCCCCAAGCCGTAACGGTCGAGGATGGTCGAGTGACCGTGGGCAGGCCACCGGAGGCGACGCCGAAGGAGACAGCCACGCCTGAACCCACCGCTACGGTAACGCCCAAGCCAACCGCCACCCCAATGCCGCCCACACCGACGCCTGTGCCGCCCACTCCGGTGCTCGTGCCTACCGCCCCACCCACCCCGACGCCGACGGAATCTCTGCCGCTCTCACCGACGCCTGTGCCATCTACTCCGACGCCAACGGAAGCCCCCTTAGCGACCCCTGAGCCTACGGCCACCTCAACGCCGGAGGAGGTTGTGCCGCCCATACCGATGGAGGAGGTAACGCCTGAGCCCCTGGCCACGCCGACCGAGCCGGCGGAGGTGCCTCCCACGATGATCCCAGCAAAGGCGACGCCTCAACCAGCGCCCAGCCCAGAGGAAACCCCAATAGCCATCTTACTCCAGCCGTCTCCCGAAGGCCCATCGCTTTGGCTGCTCGGCTGGCCTATAGCGGTAGGACTCCTCGCTGTCGTCACCCTCGGCGCCATCGCCTTGCGATACAGAAGGGGAGCAAGATGAGGGACTTAGCTCTAAAGGTGAGGTTAATGTGCAAAGGCGGCTTTCGTAACACCTGCCTCCTGGCAGCGCTCTGCCTTGGGGCGTTGGCTTTCGTTCTCTTCGTTCGCCATAACACATCCTTGCCTCTCCTCAGCGCAGGTCTCACCTTAAATCCCTCAGACCCCACAGTTCGCATATCTCCAGCTATCTCCCTGGTTGAGGCAGGCGATGTCTTCACCGTAGACGTGGTGATTGATGATGCCACGGACTTAGGGAGCTACGAGTTCGAGATGGGCTTCGACCCCTCCATCGTCCATGTGCAGGGTGTGGTGGATGCCAGCTTCCTGGGGAGCACAGGGCGGACGGTAGTCCCTATGGGGCCGACTATAGACAATGTGGCAGGAGTCGTGACCTTCGGAGCCTACACTCTGGGGGCCATGCCTCCGGGGCCCGATGGAACGGGCACTTTAGCCACCATAACCCTGGAGGCCATGGGCGCTGGAACCACCGCATTGGAGCTCTTCGACGTGGAGGTGTCGGATACAGGGGGCACTAAACAGCCGGTGGACGTCCAGGATGGGACGGTGCACGTAGGTGCAGCCACGGTTCGCATCCAGCCGGCGGACCTCTCCGTCGCGGTGGGCGATACCTTCAGCGTGGAGGTGATGATTGATGGCGCCGCTGACCTGGGCGCCTACGAGTTCGAGATGGGCTTCGACCCCTCCATCGTCCATGTGCAAGATGTGGTGGACGCCAGCTTCCTGGGGAGCACGGGGCGGACGGTATTCCCTATAGGTCCGATCATGGACAACGTGGCGGGTAACGTCTCCTTTGGCGCTTTCACCTTCGGCGCGCCTGCCGGGCCGAGCGGGACGGGCACCCTGGCCACCATCACCCTGGAGGCCATGGGCACTGGAACCACCGTGCTGGACCTCTTCGACGTGACGGTATCGGATACAAATGCCAATGAGCAGGCATCCACCGATGAGGATGGTACGGTCACGGTGGGGGTAGGCCCGACATCTACGCCAACCATCACCCCCACCGTCACACCCACGATTACACCCACACCAACCATCACACCTACTGCCACGCCGACGATCACGCCTACCGTCACGCCTACTCCGACCCCGACAACCACCCCAACGGTTGGCGCTCGGTTGTTCGTCTCCCCCGCCACTCGGCTGGTAGGGCTCGGACAGGCCGCTGCGGTTCAGATCAGGATCGAGGACGTATCCGACCTCTACGGCGCCGAGTTCCACCTCAGCTTTGACCCCATATTGCTCCAGGCGCAAAGCGTCGCGCCAGGGGACTTCCTTGCCGGATACGTGGGCCTCAACGAGATCGACAACGAAGCAGGGGAGATCTCCTATGCCGTGACCCGACAAAACCCTGACCCACCGGTCAGCGGAGGGGGCGTCCTGGCCACCATCACCTTCATAGCTCTCAGCGAGGGGTCGAGCCCCCTGACCTTCATCAGTGCGCTGCTCTTGGACGAGGGAGGGAATCCGATCGGGGCAGCCATGGAGGGCGGGGTCATCGAGGTGGGGGAGGTGTATCAGCTCTACCTCCCCATCGTCGAGAAGGGTTAGGTAGGGCCTTAACCCTCCCCACATGCAACCTGCGGGAGGGTCGAAATTGCTAGCGTGCACAAGTGGGGTAAGACTTCCGAAGTCTCGGAGACTTCGGAAGTCTGCAGAAATTTGAGTGGGGGAGCGAAAGGCTATTGGGAGGGAAACCTGATAGCCTTTCTTTTCGATAGGAGGGAGGCCATTGAGCGAGGAGCCCACCATATCAAGCCAGCGCATCTACGAGGGGCGCGTCCTGAAC
>CAYQVA010000243.1:0-2641 GCA_964420815.1 uncultured Anaerolineae bacterium | reverse complement strand
GTCTGAAAGGCGTTAAGGCGCCTATTACGAACCGTTATCCAAGACCTTCTTCAGGAACTGGCCGGTATAGGAGTGGGGCATCTGGGCTATCTCCTCCGGCGTCCCCTCGGCGATGACCCGGCCTCCGGCATCGCCCCCCTCGGGCCCCAGGTCAATCACCCAATCGGCGCTCTTGATGACGTCAGGGTGGTGCTCGATGACCACTACAGTGTTGCCAGCGTCAACGAGGCGGTTTAAGACATTCAACAGCTTCTCGATGTCGGCGAAGTGGAGCCCTGTGGTTGGCTCATCCAGGATGTAGAGGGTGCGGCCCGTAGCTACCCGAGATAACTCCTTGGAGAGCTTTACCCGCTGGGCCTCGCCGCCGGAGAGGGTCGTTGCCGGCTGCCCCAGCTTGATGTAGCCGAGCCCCACGTCGTAGAGCGTCTGGAGCTTGCGCCTGATCTTGGGGATGTGCCTGAAGAACTCCATCGCCTCCTCAACGGTCATGTCCAGGACATCGGCGATGTTCTTGCCCTTGTAGCGAACCTCCAGGGTCTCACGGTTGTATCGCTTGCCATGGCAGACCTCGCAGGGGACATAGACGTCGGGCAGGAATTGCATCTCGACCTTAATTATGCCCTCGCCCTGGCAGGCCTCGCAGCGCCCCCCCTTGACGTTGAAGGAGAAGCGCCCCGGCTTGTAGCCGCGCATCCTCGCCTCCGGCAGGCTGGCGAAGAGCTGCCGAATGGGGGTGAAGAGATCGGTGTAGGTGGCCGGGTTGGAACGTGGCGTGCGGCCGATGGGCGATTGGTCAATGTTGATGACCTTGTCCAGGTGTTCGACCCCCAGGATGGCGTCGTGGCGACCAGGCTTCGTCTTGGCACGGTGCAGTATCTGGGCCAGCCGCCTGTAGAGGATTTCCACCAGGAGGGTGCTCTTCCCTGACCCGGAGACGCCGGTGATGCAGACGAATTTCCCCAGGGGGATGCGCACATCAATGTTCTTGAGGTTATGCTCCTTGGCCCCTTTGATGACCAGGAACTTCCCGTTGCCGGGGCGGCGCTTCTTAGGGATAGGGATCTGGCGCTCGCCTTTGAGGTATTGTCCTGTTATGGACTCCGGGCAAGCCATCACATCCTCGAGCGTCCCCGATACGACGACCCTGCCGCCGTGCTCGCCGGCGCCAGGCCCCAGGTCAATGATCCAGTCGGCGCTCCGTATCGTCCCCTCGTCGTGCTCGACGACGAGGACGGTGTTGCCCAGGTCGCGCAGCTCCTTCAAGGTATGGATCAGGCGGGCGTTGTCCCGCTGATGGAGGCCGATGGTGGGCTCGTCTAGGATGTAGAGCACGCCCATCAGTTGAGAACCCACCTGGGTGGCCAGGCGGATCCGCTCCGCCTCGCCGCTGGAGAGGGTCACCGCTGTTCGCTCCAGGGTCAGGTAATCCAACCCCACGTCAATCATGAAGCCTAGGCGGTTCTTTATCTCCTTCAAGATGGGGGCGGCGATGGTCATCTGACGCTCTGTCAGAGGGAGACCCTTTGAGCCCCCTTGAGACCCCTCCAGCCCCTTCACCCAATTTAGCGCCTCTGAGATAGACATCCTCGTCACCTCGGCGATGTTCTTGCCGGCCACCGTCACGGCCAGGCTCTCGGGCTTGAGGCGGGCGCCTTTGCAGGCTGGGCAGGGGCGACTGGCCATATAGCGCTCGATCTCGCTCCTGATGTAGTCGGAGTCGGTCTCCCGGTAGCGCCGCCGCAGGTTGGGGATGACCCCCTCGTAGGTGGTCTCGTACTGCCGGACGCGGCCGTAGCGGTCACGGTAGCGCAGGGTGATGACCTCATCCCCGCTGCCATAGAGGATGATATCCAGGTGCTCCTTACTCAATTCCTTGACGGGCACGTGCATGGAGAATCCGTAGTGTTCGGCTACGGCCTTAAGGAGTTGGGCGAGGTAGGTATCGGTGGTGCTGGCTCGCCTCCAAGGGAGGATAGCCCCCTCGCTCAGGCTGAGCTCCTTATTGGGGATGATGAGGTCGGGGTCGAGCTCTGTCTGGGTGCCCAGGCCATTGCAGACCGGACAGGCCCCGTGAGGGCTGTTAAAGGAGAAGGTACGCGGCTCGATCTCGCCCAGGGATATCCCACAGTTGGGGCAGGCGAAGTGCTCGGAGAAGAGGAGGTCCTGGGGTTCAGGGCCGTTAACGATGGAGACGATGACCACCCCATCCCCCAGCTTCAGCGCCGTCTCGATGGAGTCTGCCACCCGGGAGCGGAAGCCATCGAGTTCCGAGCTTGTCGCCTCACCCGGGATGACCAAGCGGTCAACGACGGCCTCGATGGTGTGCATCTTATATCGGTCCAGTTCTATCTCTTCGTCCACGTCGCGCACCTGGCCATCTACCCGCACCCGGACGAAGCCCGCCTTACGGACGTCCTCGAAGACGCGCTGGTGGTGGCCCTTCCGGCCCTTGACCAGGGGGGCAAGGATCATGAAGCGGCTTCCCTGCGGCAGCTCCAGCACGGCATCCACAATTTGCTCCACCGTTTGTTGGGCGATCTCTCGCCCACACTTGGGGCAATGGGGGGTGCCGACGCGGGCATAGAGGAGGCGCAGATAGTCGTAAATCTCCGTCACCGTGCCCACGGTGGAGCGGGGGTTG
>CAYQVA010000242.1:0-2753 GCA_964420815.1 uncultured Anaerolineae bacterium | reverse complement strand
CATCACCCGCTCGATTTCCTTCTGACGTCCGATCACGGGGTCCAGCTTCCCCGCCCGGGCCTCAGCCGTGAGGTCTATCCCCAGTTGATCGGTCAGGGGGGTTGGCGAGGGCCTCCTTTGCTGGGCATAGGCGGGGCTCTCCCTCATGATCCGGACCGTCCGCTCGCGCACCCTCTCCGGGTTGACCCCTAGCTGCTTGAGGACATTGACGGCGATACCCTCCCCTTGGCTCACCAATCCCAAGAGGAGGTGCTCGGTGCCGATGTAATGGTGTCCCATGCGTCGCGCCTCATCCACGGCCAGCTCTATCACCCGTTTGGTGTGTGGGGTCAGGCTTATCTTGCCCAGCGTCGCCCCCTTGCCTCGCCCAACGATGCTCATGATGGCGTTCCTCACCTGATAGGGGCTGACCCCCAAATCCCGTAAAACCCTAGCCGCTACTCCGTCCTTCTCCCGTACCAGCCCCAGGAGGAGGTGTTCGGTGCCGATGTAGTTGTGGTTAAGACGCTGCGCCTCCTCCTGTGCTAGCCGCAAGACCCTCCGTGCGCGCGCTGTGAACCTCTCGAACTTATTGGACATCCTCTCCCACCTCCTCCACCCGCTTAAGGCTCAAGCCCAAACGGCGACGGGCACTATCCATGCGTATTATGCGCAGGGTCAAAACATCCCCCTCCTTCACCACCTCACTGGGGTGTTGGACGGGCTCCTTGGATAATTCCGAGAGGTGTATCAGGCCTTCGATTCCATCCTCGACCCTGGCGAAGGCCCCGAACCTCGTCAACTTGGTTATGGTGCCCTCGACCAGTTGGCCGAGGTGGTATCTCTCACTTACTAACTCCCATGGATCGGGTTGTAACCGTTTGAGGCTCAGGGCGATGCGCCCCTTCTCCCGATCGACACCCAGCACATAGACGTCCACCTCATCGTCTACCTGAAGCACCTCGCTGGGGTGGGTAACCTGCCCCCAGGAAAGCTCGGATAGGTGGATCAGGCCGTCTGCCCCTCCCAGGTCAACGAAGGCCCCGAAATCGCATAGGTTAGTCACCCGACCCCGCCGGACATCGCCTTCCCGCAGCTCGGCCAGCAACCTCTCCCTCTGCTCCTGGCGCCATTGGTGGACGGCTGCCCGTTCGGATAGGATGAGCCGGTTGCGTTGCCGGTCTAAGTCAATAATCTTAAGCCGCAGCTTCTTTCCCACCATGGCTGCCAAAGGGTTCGCATTGGATCCCTCATTCCTTCGACGGATACTTATCAGTTGCGAGGCAGGAACAAAGCCCCGTACCTTCCCCAGCTTAACTATCAGGCCACCCTTGTTGTAGCCAACGACGACCTCCTCGAACACCTTTTCGTCTGCGAAGAGCTTGCTGGCGGCTTGCCAGTCCCTCTCCAACTCGGCCCGGCTGAGGGAGAGGATGATATTCCCTTCCTTATCCTCAGGGGTGACCACATAGGCCCATACCTTATCCCCCACCTTAATCTGCTCGATGGCCTCCGGCCCCATCGCCTCCAGCTCGCGGGGGGATACAACCCCCTCCGATTTCGAGCCGACATCTATCAGGATCTCGTTGGGGCTAACCCGAACCACCTCCCCCTCTAGGATTTCCCCTTGCCTTAACCTTCTATATTCGTGGATGGCGCTCAAGAGCTCCTCCACGAAGTGCGTGCTTTCCTTCTCTCCCATTCTCTCCACCTTCCTCCACATCGCAAACGAGCAAGGTGTGGTTGAGCGATCATTAGCCCCTTAGTGCAACCGCCTCGATCTCCACTAAAGCTCCCAGAGCCAGCCTAGCAACCTCGACCGTCGAGCGAGCTGGAGGATCGGTGGGGAAGAACTCGCTGTAAACGCTATTCATCGCGGCGAAATCATCCATGTCAGTCAAAAACACCGTCGTCTTGACTACCTGAGCTAGGGAGCTGCCAGCTGCCTCCAGCACGGCTGAGAGGTTCTTCAGGGCCTGGCGCGTCTGCTCGGCGACCCCTCCCTCGATCAGCTTGCCCGTGCTTGGGTCAATGGCTACCTGACCTGACGCAAAGATGAGATCGCCAGCGCGTACCGCCTGGGAATAAGGTCCCACGGCTTTTGGTGCCTTCTCCGTAGAGATGATCTCGCGCTCCATCATATGGCCTCCTCAGGCGACAATCTGTTCGTACTGATTATAACGCATCGGAAGCCTTTTGTCAAACTGGGGGTTGGTGATGACACGCTCGCTCGTTACACATCACGCGTCACGTGATAAGGCCTCACCTGGTCACGATGTTCACCAGCTTCCCGGGAACGTAGATGACCTTGACTATCTCCTTCCCCGCGGTGTGGCGTTGGGCACCCCTGCTGGCCAGGGCCAGCTCTTTGGCCCGCTCCTCAGTGATGCCCACCGGCACCTCCAGCCTGTCGCGCAGCTTGCCGTTGACCTGAACCACCAGGGTGAAAGCCTCCTCGGCGGCCAGCTCCTCGCTCCAGGTCGGCCAGGGCTGCTGGTGGACGCTATACTCCCCGCCGATGCGCTCCCAAAGCTCCTCGGCGATATGAGGGCAGGAGGGGGCCAACATCAGGATGAGGGAGCGCACCGCCTCGTCCCAGGCCTCGGTCCCATAGACCGGCGTCTCCTTTGCCTTGATCAGGTAGTTGTTGAACTCCATCAAGGCGGCCAGCATGGTGTTGAACTTGAAGGCCTCCATATCCTCGGTGACCTTCTTGATGGTCCTATGGGTCATTCGCCTTAATTCGGCGATTTGCTCCTCAGACGCCCCTATCC
>CAYQVA010000241.1:2509-2766 GCA_964420815.1 uncultured Anaerolineae bacterium | reverse complement strand
GGCGGGGAGGGAGGCCTTGCCGGGGCAATGCCCCTGAGCCTGAAGCCACGGACGACCTGGCCGCGAACGACGGCGCCTTCCTCCCGCTCGAGCCTGCCACCGATCGCTACAAGGTCCCCGCCGATGATGGCGCTGGACGTCAACTCGACATCACCGCCTAAAGCCACGAGGTCGCCATCCACCTCTCCGGAGACGGTGACGTCGCCCCCGATTACCGCCACATCGCCATCTACACGCCCCCCGTCCTCGACGAGGAC
>CAYQVA010000241.1:0-2499 GCA_964420815.1 uncultured Anaerolineae bacterium | reverse complement strand
TCGCCCTCAAGCTCCTCCCCGGCCTCGATGGTGACGTCCTCGCCGAAGACGACCCGACCCTCATCGTCGCCATTGGCGAGGGCTGGGGTGGCGGAGATGGCCACCAACAGGGCCAGCAATAAAGCGGTCATGATCCGCGCCACATAACGGCTGTGCCTAGCGTTCATCTTCGAATTACCTCCTTGATTGATACACCCATTATACCGCAAAAAGTTGCGGATGGCGAATATCCGTAGCCTCGCATTTTGGCCATCGAAGGGGCGCACGAGGAGCGCGGCGGCTAGCCAGAGATCCACCGGGCGGGGGCCTTCACCGAGGGGATGAACGAAAGCTCTCTCCGACAGTGAGGCGCTACGTCGGTTTGACAAAATGAGGTTATGGGTGTATAATATCACCGATTTGATGGGCGAAGGTCATTTTATCCGCCAGACTTATCACGTCATGATAGATATCTCCAGTTTTTTGGCGCGCTTCTCATCTCCTCCTTTTGTAAGGGGTCGGGGGGTGGGGATTTCCCATCCCCCTGCCCCCTTCGATTTTGTGGGACAGACCCCAGCGCTGACGGTATAGCGATCCCACCGATGGCATAACAATTTGAGGGTTTGGACGCCGCTAAGGGCCGATGCTCCAACCCTCAATCCTTATGAAAGGGGTGAGGAAAGGCGATGGACGATAAGGGGACTAATCCAGCCTCGAAGGTCATCGAGGCCGTGGTGAGGAGCAAGTGGGCGAGGCGAATCGTCAATTTCCTGATCCCGCTGCTGCTAATCCTCATCCTGCTGCTTCCCCCCATCTCACTGTGGGAACGGATCACCACCTTCGGCTACTCCACCATCGCCGAGGATGGCGGCTCCGTCAGCGGCCCCGACGGCATCGAGTTGACAGTTCTTCCGGAGTCGAAGAGGCTGAAGGTGCGGATCACCTCTACATCCCGCCTCGAATTCCTGGAGGAAGCAGGGGCAACCATCCCCCCTAACCTGACGATGAAGAGCCCCCTCTATGAGTTCGAGGTGCGGGGAGGCCCGCCCTCGGCGGTGGTCCTCACCATCCCCCTCCCTGAAGATGACAAGCTGTCTCCCCGAAAAGGGACGGAAGTAACTCATATGCAAAGAGGGGGAGACAGCTTGTCAGATGCCGGGCCTCTGGAGACATTGGACCTATACGCCTGGGACGGCCAGGCCTGGCGATGGTTGCCCAGCCATCCCGTCCCGGAAAAGGGTCAGATCGTGGCCGACCTGGCTTCCATCCCCGCCTCGGTGGCGGTGATGCAGACGAAGCCCATCGCCCCAATGGTTTCTGCCGAGCTGGCCTTGGAGGGACCCTTACCGCCGGAGGGGAAGGGTATCCTGACAGAGCTCAACCCCCAGGGCCTCTTCCTCAAGGACGATGGGACGATCGGCGGGGATGTTCCGGAGCTACCGGGGCCAGGGGGCATGTACATCGTCCTGCCCACTCTGCGGAACCAGGCCGGGGACGGGATAATCAGGAGCGATTGGACCGATAACATCCTCGCGAACGGCGAGCTGCGGGAAAGGCACGTCGCCGCCATAGTTCGCCTGGTCGTCCAGAACATGTATCCCGGCATAGACATAGACTATAGGGGGATTGACCCCGACCTTAGGGAGGAGTTCACCCTCTTCATCACCGCGCTGGCTGAGCAGCTGCACGACAACGGGAAGCTCCTGACGGTGAGGGTCGAGCCCCCCACTCAGATCGCCGAGGGGCGCTGGGATACTGGGGCCTACGACTGGCGGGCCATTGGCCGCGTCGTTGACGGTTTGAAGATCCCTGCTATCCGAGACCCAGAGGCTTACGTTCCTGGTGGGCGGATGGAGGTCCTCCTGCGCTATGCCGTCAGCGAGGTCAACCGCTACAAGATCAGGCTCCTCCTTCCCACCCGTTGTTGCGATATCCTCGGGGATGAGGTGACGGAGAGGCCCTATGCTGAGGCGTTAGAATTGATCAGCTGTGAGATAGCTGTCAGGGAGGGCCGGCGAACCCTCAGACCGGGCCAGAGGGTGACCCTGGAGCTCCCCAGGTTTCGCGGCATCAACCTGGACGAGGAGACCGGGGCCTACTGGTGCACCTACGTGGACGATAGGGGTGCGGAGCACACCCTCTGGCTGGAGGACGCGTTCAGCATCGCCCACAAGCTGGAGCTGGCGGCTCGATTCAACCTCGGTGGGGTGGCCTTCCAGGACCTGCTCGAGGAGGGGAACGATGAGCGTCTCTGGGAGGTCATCGCCGAGTTCCAGGGGGCGACGGTGCCACGGGTGGCCAGCCAGTTCGCCGTGGTATGGACGGTGGAGAGCGCGACCGGCAAGAAGATTCAGGAGGGGATGGGATCCCTTGAGAGCCCCCTCTTCGTGTGGAGGGCGCCGAGGGAGCCGGGCGAGTACATCGTCGCCGCCTCCATCTCCGCCGATGGGGGGCGGACGACGAGCGCTCGTGGGGGGCGCATCACCCTTCAGATACCCACCCCTACCCCCACACCCACTC
>CAYQVA010000240.1:401-2767 GCA_964420815.1 uncultured Anaerolineae bacterium | reverse complement strand
GGAGGGACGCCATCCCCTGCTCCGCGTCTGCACCAAAAACAACATGTTCTCCGACCGAGGCAAATCCCCTTTCAAATTCACCTTCGTCCCCGAGGCGAGCCTCCCGGAGGGCCACTCGCGGGAGGAGATTATGGACCTGAATCCCTGGACCTACGAGGTGATGGCCCTGGAATGGATGCGGGAGGGTGCGGAGGATCCAAGCGGCCCGGCCACGCTGGCCGTCAGCGACCCCCGCAACTACGTCTACGTCGAATTCGATAGCTGCGGAGCTTCTGGGAGGAGCGATTGTGCGGGGCAGGCGGTGCTGATCAAGCTGCAGGGCGATCCCAAGTGGTATCCATCCGACCGCGAGGCTCCCTCCTTGGACGTTAAGAGCTGTGGCTGGCGGCGGGTGACAGTGGAGATACCGCCAGGCAGGAGGGAGGTGGACATCGAAGCGGTGCGTTTTGCAATCCGCCCTGAGGAGAAGGGTGCTCCCCCCTGTGTCCTTCGCGGTATCAGCAAGGTCTTCATGCTGGATGAGAACTTCGTGCCCACGCCCTCGGTGCTGGAGTGGCACGGCGAGTTGCTCCTAGATAATGACCCAAACACCACAAACCCTGACCAGGTAACCTTTGAGGTGAGGGAATGAAGGGGATGAAGATGGAGGTCGAGGGTGACGAATTGTCTCCCCGGAAGGGGGGAAGAACAACTTATGCAAAGAGGCGGGGAGACAATTCGTCAGGAGCCCATCTGCCGCCGGTGGATCAAGATGCCGCTGCCCTGAGCCTGGCCGAGCGCTACGCCCCACGCATCTTTCTCGACCAGCGGGAGCCCTTTCTGCCGGTGGCTGTGGGCTATGTCATCTTCACCGCCGATGGCTATTCCCCATCCTATCCCCGCTGCATCGGCCTGAGGCCAGTGGGGCGGCGGCCAGCACGTCTCGCCATCGAGTATGAGATCTGGTGGGATTGGGACATCGGCCACCTCTATGAGCTGGAGCACGTCTGGGTTTACGTGGGAAGCGATGAGGTGGTCGGCGTCGAAGCCAGTTGGCATGGCGGCTACTTCCCCTGGGAGCCGGGGAAGGAAGTGGCCTTGGAGGGGGACCACCCAGTTCTTTACGCCGAGCCGGGCAAGCACGCCTTCTTCCCCCAGGCGGCCTGGTTCGGGGAGACACGGGAGCTGGTGCTCAAGTTCTGTGGCCCCCGGGCCGGGACAGGGGGGCTTATGGTGTCACCCCTCTTCGAAAGGGCTTTGGCTCCGTACAAAACGGCTGAAGCGGACGCCCTCATCGCCGAGTATCTGAAGCGTCAGGCCTTCGAGCCATCCTTCGTCTTCGACCGGCCATTCACCATAACCAGGGACATACTGCTCCCCTGGCCGAACCTGCGGGATTGGATCCCCAAGCGGGTGGAGTGGTGCCTGGAACAGCTCCGTTTGCACAGGGGGAAGTGATGTGTCTGAAGATCGCTCACAGGGGCGCATCTGCCTATGAGCCTGAGAACACCTTGAGGGCCTTTCGCAAGGCCATCGAGCTGGGGGCCGACATGATCGAGGTGGACGTGCGCCTGAGCAGGGACGGACACCCCGTGCTCATGCACGACGCCACGGTGGATCGGACGACGGATGGGACCGGCTATGTAAGGGACAAGACCTTGGCCGAGCTGAAGGGGCTGGACGCGGGGCATGGCGAGCGAATCCCCACCCTCCAGGAGGCGATGGAACTCGTTCAGGGCAGGTGCGGGCTGTATATCGAGTTGAAGGAACGAGAGGCAGCGAGGCCCGTAGTGGATGCGATCCACGCCAATGGGTTCAAGGGCGTGATCGTTGGGTCTTCTGACCCCGACTCGATAGGGGAGGTCAAGCGATTGGACCCCGAGATACCTACCTCGATGCTGGTGAGGGAGACGGATAGGGATTTCATTAAGCCCGCTTTGGCTGTGGGTGCCAACTACGTGCATCTATGCTGGGAGAAGAAGTCGCCAACACCCCACAAGCTCCTGACGCCCGAGCTATTGTCCTCGCTGCGTTCCCACGGCCTGGGCATAATCGTCTGGCACGAGGAGAGGCCGGAGGAGATACGGGAGATAAAGAAGCTCGATGTTGATGGCATCTGCAGCGACAAGCCGGACCTGCTTTAACTTAGGACGAACCAAGCTTCATCAAGGAGGAGAGCCATGCAAGAGGAACCGAGATACCTTACCACAGAGCAACCTGGCATCGTCTTCGAGAACACGGCCGTGGGGCGGCTCAAGAAGGAGATTTGGGAGGCGAGTGACGAGGAGATTGACGCCATCCTGGCCGATTACGGCGTGCCCTCGCCGTGCGAATGGGCGAAGCCGGGGTCCTACATCCAGACGACGGTGCGCCACGAGCTGGTGGAG
>CAYQVA010000240.1:0-391 GCA_964420815.1 uncultured Anaerolineae bacterium | reverse complement strand
TGTGCGCCGCTACACGGCCAAGCGCGGAGCGCCGGTGAACCTGGCCCTGCCCCCCCTCATGTACGGCGCTCACCCCTACCACCACATCGGTATGCCGGGCACGGTCATCATCCGCGACGAGATCGTCAAGGAGTTCATGGTGGACGTCATGCTCGGCCTGTGGAACGACGGCTTCCGCAAGCAGATCATCGTCAACAACCATGGGCAGCTCTGGGTGCTGGTGGAGGCCATCCACGAGTTCACCAAGCGCTACCAATTGCCGGGCATCTACCGCGTGGTGGATTGGCACCGCGCCGTGCGCGAGTTCTTCTTCACCAAAGAATATGGAGGGGCGTTTGAAACCGATTTTGTCCATGCCGCTGAGGCGGAGACCTCCCTGGCCCTGTTCCTC
>CAYQVA010000239.1:0-2768 GCA_964420815.1 uncultured Anaerolineae bacterium | reverse complement strand
GCTGGTGGCGAGGCTGTCGTTCAAAAAATTGGTGAGGGGGGATTTAGCGGCCACACTGTACTTATTCCCCACGGGGACGATGGTGCCGGCGAAGGCGCTGGTGGCAAAGCAGAGCGCGTTCTCGGGGCCCAATGGGTCAGCCCCCTTGGGGATGTTATCGTAGGCCAGGCGCGCTGCCAGGCATACCCCACCCACATATCTCTTCAGGAAATCCTCACCAACCCTTTCTACCCTTGTCTTCTGATTGGTGAGGTCAATGTGTAGGATCCTACCGGTATAGGCAAACATGTTTAACCTCCTGCTGTCATGAACATTAATAAGGGATGCTCGTCCTCTTTCGGTTTGATGTCCGAGCTGCGGGCGACGCATCGGCCATCAATGTTGAAGTAGGGTTCCACCAGGTCGTAGGTCTCCGGGACGACGAGCGGCCCCAGGAAGGAAGGGAACCCCTCGGCGAAGGCGGCGACGACATCGCGCAAAGTAGCATCATCGCTTACCTCGACCATCACCTCCTTTTCCTTGCTCAAACGCCGAGCCAGGCCGAAAAGCTCAAGGGTTAATTTCATGGCGATTCTCCACCCTTCGCATTCCCAAGGAAGGAGTATACATCAATTACACCGATTTGTCAACCACTTTAATTATCTCCAGAGGCAGCCGTCTGTCTGTGACAAAAGTCCCATGCCCTACAGAGGTGTTAGGACACATGCCGTAGAACTCAAAGAGTATCCAGCAGCGCTGAAAACGTTCCTCCGCGGGGCCCGATCCTCCAAATCATCTTATCCTAGCCAGTATCTCTCCTGGCGTAATGACCTCGCCGTTTGTCTTGGCATATGACTCGACCTTGGATACGATTCGCTCCACCTCATGAGCTATCTGGCCGCGATTCATCTCCGGCACCAACACCCTTTTGCTGCGCTGCCCCAACTCCCTGACGGCATCTGCGGGGAAGGGCCAGATGGTCTTCAGGCGCAGCAAACCGACTCTCACCCCCTCTTCCCGTGCCATCCTCACCGCCCGGAGGGCACCCCTCGCCGTGAATCCATAGGCGACTACCAGAACCTCCAGTTCTCCTTGGTCGCAGAAGTGCTCCTCTGTCTCAACGATCTCATCCAAATGGTTGGTGATCTTATCCGTTAAACGGCTGACGAGCCTCTCCTGAGCCTCAGCGCTGGAGGTGCGACGATAACCCCACTCGTTGTGGGTCGAGCCTGTGACCAGGAGCTTCTCCCCATCGCCGAAGGCTGGCATAGGAGGGACCTCCGGCAGCCCGAGCGGACTTGCTTTAGCCTCGCCAAAGGGTGGTTCCCCCTTCGCCTTCAGCCGGTTGTAGACCCTCAACTCCCCCTCGATCTCCAAGCCCTCCCGCAGGTGGCCCACGGCTTCATCGGCCAGGACAAGGACCGGCACGCGGAAGCGCTCGGCTAGATTGAAGGCACGGATGGTCTGGCCATACATCTCCGCCACCGACCAGGGGGAGAGGGCGATGATCTGGTAATCGCCGTGGGCTCCCCAGCGGGCCTGCATCATGTCGCCCTGAGCGGGGCGGGTGGCTTGGCCTGTGCTGGGACCGGCACGCTGCACATCAACGATGACCAGAGGCGTCTCGGTGATGACGGCGTAGCCGATGTTCTCCAACATCAGGCTCAGGCCAGGCCCACTGGTGGCGGTCATGGCCTTAGCACCGGCCCAGGAGGCCCCAATGCAAGAGGCGATGGAGCCGAGCTCATCTTCCATCTGGATGAACACCCGGTGCTCACCTCGATCCCGCAGCTCGGCGAAGCGGTTGCAGATGCGGTGCATAACCTCGCTAGCGGGGGTGATGGGGTAACCGGCATAGAAGTTGCAACCGGCGGCGATGGCCCCCTCAGCGCAGGCTTCATTCCCCTGCAGGAAATAGCGCCCCGGCGGAAGCGCGCTCCTGACCGTTGTCCAGCCCGTATCGCTGGGATCACTGAAAATATGAAGGGATGAAGACACTGAAAGCCCCTTTAGATACGGTAACGCCCCCCTCGCTGCAGGTCAGCGCTAGAGAGCGCCGACTCCTCTACTGAGGTGATGACCCACCACAGAGGAGTTCTCTAACGCCCCCTCAGTGCAAGTCAGCGCAAGAGAGCGCCAACTATTTTGTCATTGCGTTGACAAAGTGAAGCTCTGTATTGAGAGGGGTTCTCTTTAACGGTGATGGCCAGGTCTGGACACAGCAACTCACACAAACGACAAGCGGTGCAAGCCTCAGGGCGGGCTACCATTACAGGGTGGAAACCTCGCAGGAAGGTGGCCTGATCCTTCTCCAACACCTTCTTAGGGCAGATGTCCACGCAGATATAGCAGCCCTTGCACCAATCATGGTTAATCTCGATTTCAAGCATAAAACCCAAACCGAAAGCATCTGATGGGAATTCCCCTCAGTTCCCTTAGTTCCCCCAGACCCTTCAGCCCCTTTATTTGTGCAGCCTCCGTCTGAAGGCCTCTGTCAGGGCTGGCACCACCTCGAAGAGGTCGCCGACGATGCCGTAATGGGCTACTTTGAAGATGGGAGCCTCTGGGTCTTTGTTGATGGCCACGATGACCTTGGAGGTCTTCATCCCCGCCAGGTGCTGGATGGCCCCGGAGATGCCACAGGCGATGTAGAGGTCGGGGTGCACGGTGCGGCCGGTCTGGCCCACCTGGTGGGCATAGGGAATCCAGCCGGCGTCCACCGCGGCGCGGGAGGCGCCCACCGCCCCACCCAACACCTCGGCCAGCTCGCGGATGGGCTTGAAGCCCTC
>CAYQVA010000238.1:0-2776 GCA_964420815.1 uncultured Anaerolineae bacterium | reverse complement strand
TGGCGACCTGCTCAGCGGTCACACCCGGGGCCTCCAGCAAGCCCGGCAGGGGCTCACGGCCGGTCAAGTGCCTCTCCAACTCCCTGACGACCTCATCCAGCTCGGCGATGACCCGCTGCTCGCAGTGGATGTCCAGGATGCTCAGGGTTGGCGATAGGGCCTCGACTAAGGTGCCTTCATCGAAATAGATGCGCTGGGGGCGACGGGGAGGCCCAGCGCCGGATAGGGGGGCCTGCATCCCCCTTATCAGGGCATCCAGCACCTGTTCGGGCGAGGGCTCTGTCTCCGAGATTTCGTGGAAGATGATCAGTGGCCCGGTGCAACTCACGCACAGGATGTGATAGGGACGGTACGGCGCTCGCCCGGGCGGGGCGATCCAGGCGGGCATCCTTCGGCGGGCCACCTCCCATGTCTCGTCGGTGGCTCTCAGGCGGCGCAAGGCCGCCAGTTGGTCTCTCATCGCGCTCATTATCGTTTCTCCTTTTAGCCGTGCGGTTCGCACGGCGGCTGTCTATCGCCTCTCTTCACCTTTTGCTTATATACTTGCACCTCCAGGTATAGTTCTATCAGCCTATCCCTCCCGCAGGTCTAGAACATCATGGCCTCGGTCACGCAGGAGCCCCGTGACGTAGGTCGGGACGCATTCATCAAGCAGGAATCGCAAGGAACTGCTCCTCTCGCAGGATTTCGGCTGCGAAAGCCAGGCAAGCCTGCACTTGTTCGATAGTGAGGGCATAGGCCTCAGTGACTTCCTCCAACGAGGCCCCACCGGCCATCGCACTTACCACGACCCGCTCCATCAGCTCATCGAGGGACCGGGCCTGGGTGTGGCAGCCATACAGCTCACGCACGGTAGCGACGAAGTACCTCTCCTCATCCTGCTCAATGATGACTGTGAACTCCCTCTCCATGCCGGTGACCTTATTCCGCGTCTTCGCGCCATTCGCGTTTCAACTGCCCTCCACCACCGCTATCTCCTCCTCCGTCAACCCATAGAGCTTATAGACGATCTGGTCAATGAGCCGGTCCGTGGCCTCGATGCGGGCCAGCAGAGGCTTGAGCCTGGCCATCGAGTCCCCGAACTCGCGCTTGATCTTCTCCTGTGCCTCGCGTCCCTCCACGTCTCGCGTCATCCTCTTGCGATTCTGGTGCAGGGCGCGTTGCAACTCCGACCAGGGGTGCTCCCAGTAGGCGCGCACGTGGCTCTTGAGCTTCCATTCGTCAATGGGCAGGCCGGTGTAGTCGGCCAGCCAGTCCAGGAAGCCCTTGGCCTCGGCCTGCTTCTCCTTGTGCATCTCGATCATCTGCTCGGCCAAGTAGGCCAGCAGGTCGTGGACGACGTCGGCTTGATCAAGCTTAAGGCGCTCCTCGACGAAAGCCAGGAGATCGCCGAAGGCTTCGGTTGAAGCTGTCATCCTTTGCGCCTCCCCAGCAGATTACGGAATTCCTCGCGGGTCATTTCCGCATCACGGATGATCTTGCGTAACAGACCAGGGCCGATGGTCTCACCCGCATGCAAGGGCACGATGGTGCTCCGCCCATCGGGGTGCCGCAGGAAGGTGTGGCTGCCCCTTTGCCGGATGACCTCGAACCCTGCTTTCTGGAGCGCCCTCACGACCTGTTTGCCGGTCAGCGAGGGCAGCTTGTTCATACCGCTACCCTTTGAATTCCCACGAACCGGGCCAGCGGGATGCCTTCCTCCGCTTGCACCTCCAGGCATAGTTCTATCGCTTCCTTAACCCGCTTCATCAGCTCATCGAGGGATCGGGCCTGAGTATGGCAGCCGCGCAGCTCAGGCACGGTAGCGACGAAGTACCCCTCCTCATCCTGCTCGATGATGACCGTGAATTCCCTTTCCATGCTAGTCGCCTCCTAATCCAAGCTCGGCTAGGCCCTTGCGGTACAACTCCTTCCCCTCCTCCACCAGCGCCCGCCGCTCCTCCGCCGGCGTGGTGAACTCGATGCGGCGGATGGGAATCCTATCCAGGTCTATCTTCTTCAACTGAGGAGTCGTATCACGATTGGTCACCAGTATGTTTTTATACAAGAAGTCGATCAACTTTGAGTTCAGAATAGCCAAGCACGAATATTCGTGCGAAATCACTCCATGACATTAATGCTCTACGAAGCCAGCATAGGATAAAACTCAAGTGCGCCTTTTTGCTTTAGCAGGCTTCCTCCGGCGCCTCTTGGGCTTGGCAGCCTCTTCCTTTGGCTCCCCGGGTTCGGGCGGGACCTCTTTCGCCTCCAGGCGGGCGATGGAGACAATGCGATCGTCCTTCTTAAGCTTCATCAGCCGCGAACCCCGCGTGGCGCGCCCTAGCTGCGGGATGTCCTTCACTAAAGTGCGGATGACCATCCCCTCTGCGGAGATAAAGGTTACTTCATCCTCCTCGCTGACCACCCGCGCCGCAGCTATGGGCCCCGTCTGCTCTATCTTGCCGCTGGCGAAGGTGCGCACCCCCTTGCCATAGCGGCCCTTCGTGGGGTATTGCTCCAAAGGCGTCCTCTTGCCGAAGCCCCTCTCCGTCACCACCAGCAGGTCACAGCCTTCGCGGACGATGTCCATGCCCGCCACGGCATCGCCCTTCGCCAGCTTGATGGCCATCACCCCGGCGGCAGCGCGGCCCATGGGGCGCACCTCCCCCTCCTCGAAGCGGAGAGCCTGCCCTTGCTCGGTGACGAGGATGACCTCCTGGTCGCCGTGGGTCAACCTCACCCAACCCAGCTTGTCCCCCTTCCCCAACTTTATGGCCGCCAGCCCGCTGGGGCGGAC
>CAYQVA010000237.1:0-2779 GCA_964420815.1 uncultured Anaerolineae bacterium | reverse complement strand
CATCGCCGGGCTGGGCTTCGGCAACGCCCTGGCCGCCCTGGCCCACAGCCTGGGCCACTCCCTGGGGGCCGTCTTCCACGTCCCCCACGGTCGGGCCGTGGGCCTGTTTCTCCCCTACACCATCGAGTTCTCCGTCAGAGGAGGAAAGACGCGCTATGCGGAGATAGCCCGCTTCCTGGGGCTGCCGGCGGGGAGCGAGGAGGAGGGGGCGGCGAGCCTGGTGACCGCCATCCGGGGCTTGCTCAAGAAGCTGAACCAGCCCAGCACCATCGGGGAATTGGGCATCTCGCCAGATGAGTTCGAGGCCGAGCTGCCGAAGCTCGTCGAGAACGCCGAGAACGATTCCTGCACCGTCACCAGCACTCGTATCCCCAGCACCGAGGAGTTCGAGCGGCTCTTCCGCTACGCCTACGAGGGCAGGAATATAGACTTCTAAGACAATAGGGGCGAGGCATCCCTGGCTGGCTTTCTCCAATATGAAGCAACTTTCGCACTTGGAGCCTCCGATCATCATCAAAACCCTCTTGGGGATGCCTCGCCCTTACTCAGGCAACCCGGCAACGGTTCAATTACATCCAAGTGGAAGACCCTCTGGCCTTCAAGCTGCCTTTTACGCGAATTCTCCGACATGCTCTTGCAGGGCCCGTGAGCATGATGCTCTATCTTGAGAAGGGAGACACACGATGGAAAAGAAGGTTCGCAGTTTGAGGATGTTGGGCCTGACCATGCTCGCCGGAGCCATCTATGACTGGGCCGTGGGCTTGCCGATATTGTTCGCCCCTGGCTTCATAATAGGGCTCTTTGGGCTCCCCTTTGGTGCAAATCGCTTTGTCAACGGCAGTATCGAGATCGCCCTGGACAAGTGCTATGGATGCGGACTCTGCGTCTCGGCCTGCCCCACTGAGGCGAGAAGGATGGTGGGAAGGGAAGGCTACTCCAATACCTTCTATCCCCTTGATCTGGTGAATAGACTAAGTTGAGGAGGTGACCAAAATGGAGAAGAGGACTTTGGGCATCGTCCTGCTTGTCGTCGGGATAGTAGTCCTCATCGTCTCGGTGGCGGCAGATGCCATCGGGCTTGGGGGCTCGCCCGGCTTCGGATACAAGCAGGCGGCGGGGACGGTTGTCGGGGTCATCGCGGCCGTCGTCGGCGCCATCCTGATGCGTCGAAGCTAGTCAATCCGGAGGATGCCTTGAAGGGCTACATGGGGAGACTCCTGGTCGTTGACCTGACCAGCGGCGAGATCGCCGACGAGCCCCTGAACGAGGATTATGCCCGCCGGTTCGTCGGCGGGAGCGGCCTGGCCTGCCGCTATATCTACGACATGATAGATGCCTCCACTGATCCGTTGAATTCTGCCAATCCGTTGTTCTTCATGGCCGGCCCGCTCACGGGCACCGCTGCCCCCTCCTGCGGCCGCTATGTGGTCTGCGCCCGCTCGCCCCTCACCGGCCTCTGGGGCGAAGCCAACTCTGGCGGCTTCTTCGGGCCGGAGATGCGCTTCGCTGGTTATGACGGCATCCTCATCAAGGGCCGCTCGCCGGAGCCGGTGTATCTCCGCGTCGAGGACGGCCGCGCCGAGCTGCGCGACGCAACGCACCTCTGGGGCAAGGACACCTACCACACCCAGGCCCTCATCAAGGAGGAGCTGGGCGATGAGGGGGTCAGGGTGGCCTGCATCGGCCCGGCGGGCGAGAACCTGGTGAGGTTCGCGGCGGTGATGAACGACCAGGGGCATGCCGCCGGCCGCACGGGAATGGGCGCGGTGATGGGCGCGAAACGCCTCAAGGCCGTGGCCGTCCGCGGCCATCGAGAAGTCCCCTTGGCCGATAGGGAGCGCTTCGCCGCCCTGGCCCGCGAGGCTCTGGCCGCCATCAAAGATGACATCACCACCGACATCCTGCGCGAAACGGGCACCGCCGGCTCCCTCGACTACTACATGTTCCTGGGAAACGCCCCCGTCCGCTACTTCACTCAAGGCTCGTTCCCAGAAAGCGAGAAGCTCAGCGGCTCGACCATGGCAGAGACCATCCTCACCGGCACTTACTCCTGCTACGGCTGTCCGGTCGCCTGCAAGCGGCGGGTGAGGCTGGACGAATACGGATTGCCCGAGACCAAGGGCCCGGAGTACGAGACGGTCTGCGCCCTGGGCACCCTCCTTCTCCTCGACGACCTGGCCGCCGTAGCCTACCTGGGCCACCTCTGCGACGCCTACGGCCTGGACACCATCAGCACGGGAAGCACCATCGCCTTCGCCCACTATCTCTATCAGGAGGGCATCATCGGGCCGAGCGAGGTGGGGAGGGAGCTTAATTGGGGCCACGCCGAGACCGCGGCCAAGCTGATCGGGATGATCGCCTATCGCCGGGGCTTCGGCGACCTGCTGGCCGAGGGCTCGCGTCTAATGGGGCGTCGCTACGGAGCCGAGGAGCTGGCCGTGCAGGTGAGGGGCCTGGAGGTGGCCATGCATGATCCCAGGGCCATGTCGGCCATGGCCCTGGTCTACGCCACCTCGCCCCTCGGCGGCAGCCACAACCAGAGCGACATGTACCTGGTTGACCTGGGGAGAGCTATCGAGGAGCTGGACATCCCCACCACCGACCGCTTCGAGATAAAGGGCAAAGCCCCCATTGTGGCCCGCCACCAGGACTGGCGCAGCTTCTGCAACGCTCTCATCCTCTGCTACTTCCCCAACCCGCCGGTCCAGGCGGTGGTCGGGCTCTTGTCCTCCGCCACCGGCTGGGAGGTGGGCCTCGACGAGGCCATGGCCATCGGCGA
>CAYQVA010000236.1:0-2788 GCA_964420815.1 uncultured Anaerolineae bacterium | reverse complement strand
CAGATGACAAATGGTGACGAATCCTCTCGCCTCTATTTCAAGAAATGGCATCCCTTTGAACTAACGAAGGCTCGGCGAGAGGATTCGTCAGGTCTCGCCTAGATGGGCTTATCCGCTTTAAAGCCAATCATTCCGCTATTGGCGAGACCATTTGTCAGATGACGCCACTTTACAGCGAAAAAAGGACTGCTGGATAAACTGTCAGGTGGCTAGTCCCACCGATAAAGGTTTGGGGGTTGCGCTTAAGTGCAACCCCCAAACCTATTCCCTAATATTCTCCTGCCGGAGGGCACACTCATAGCCCCAGGATCAGTGGGTTATACGCTTGGCCTCGAAGACGTTCGGCAGGCGGTTTATCTTGGTCAGGATGCGGCTCAATTGAACTACATTCTTGATCTCCAGCGTGGCGGTCATGATGGCCATGTTATCCCTCTTGCGTGTGGTGACATTGGCATCGCTGATATTGACGCCCTCATCGGAGACGATGGCACCGATGTCCCCCATTAGCCCCTTGCGATCGAAGGCCTCCACCCTGATGAACACGGGATAGACCTGTTCGGTTTCCCCCCAATCAACCTCCACCAACCGTTCCCTCTTATCCCTCCCCAGGATGTTGTGGCAGTCCCGCTTATGGATGGTGATCCCTCTGTTTTGGGTCACGTATCCTATGATATCGTCCCCAGGCAGGGGGTTACAACAGCCGGCTAACCTGATGAGCAGGTTGCCAGCCCCTCTCACTGTGATCCCCGAGGGGGTAGGAGAGGGGGGAGTGACCTTTAATGGGGCGATTTCCTCCTCGGGCTTCAGCGCCTTGGCAGCTATCTGTTGGAGGTTGATGTCGCCGTAGCCGATGGCGGCCAGGAAATCATCCACATCGTCGAAATCAAAGGCTTTAGCGATCTCCTCATAGCTCTTCTGCTCGACCCCGAGCCGCTTTAACTCCTTCTCCAGGATCTCCTTCCCGCGGGCGATATTCTCCGCCCGAGCCTGCCGCCTGAACCACTGGCGGATCTTCTGGCGGGCCCGTGATGTCTTGACATAACCCAAATGGGGATTCAGCCAATCGCGGCTGGGGCTGCCCCTCTTGGCCGTCAGTATCTTCACCTGGTCTCCGTTTTGCAGGCGGTAGTCTAAGGGGACGATGCGTCCGTTGACCCGCGCCCCTCGGCAGCGGTGCCCGATCTCCGTATGGATGCGGTAGGCGAAGTCTATAGGCGTGGCTCCGGCCGGTAGGTCAACGATGTCCCCTTTGGGGGTGAAGACATAGACCCTATCCTGGAAGATGTCCGTCTTGAGGGAATCAACGAACTCCCGCGCATCAACGATCTCCCTCCGCCATCCCAGCAATTGGCGTAGCCAGGCTATCTTGGCCTCGAAGTCTATATCCCTTTTGCCCCCCTCCTTGTAACGCCAATGGGCGGCGACGCCATACTCCGCTGTCTGGTGCATCTGGCGGGTGCGGATTTGAACCTCTAGAGGCTTACCTTCCAGGGAGACGACGGTGGTGTGTAGCGAGCGGTACATGTTATCCTTGGGCATGGCGATGTAGTCATCGAACTGGCCGGGTATGGGGCGCCAGAGGCTGTGGACCACCCCCAGCGCGGCATAGCAGTCCTTGAGCTCATTGACGATGATGCGTATCCCCCGCACATCGTAGATCTGGTCGAAGTTCAGGCCTTTCCTCTTCATCTTCTCGTAGATGCTGTAGATGTGCTTGGGGCGGCCTGAGATCTCGGCCTCTATCCCCGCCTTATCCAACTTCTCCTTCAAAACCCTGATCACCTTAGCGATATACTCCTCACGCTTTGCCCGCCGTTCGGCGAGGAGCGAGGCGATCTCCCGGTATTTATCTGGCTCTAAATACTGAAAGGCGAGGTCTTCCAGCTCCCACTTCATCTGCCACATGCCGAGACGGTTAGCCAAGGGCGCAAATATCTCCAGGGTCTCTTGAGCGATCTTGCGCTGTTTTTCCTCAGGCAGCGCCTCCAAGGTGCGCATGTTGTGCAGGCGGTCGGCCAGCTTGATAAGGACTACTCTGATGTCATCAACCATGGCCAGGAACATCTTGCGCAGGCTCTCCGCCTCTTCCTCCTCCAGGCTCCCCCAGCTTATCTTGGAGAGTTTGGTTACCCCATCAACCAGCTTCGCCACCTCGTCGCCGAAGCCCTCCTGGATCCGCTCCAAGGGGACGGCGGTATCCTCGGGGACATCGTGGAGGATGGCGGCGGCGATGGTGGCCGGATCTAGGCGCAGCTCGGCCAGGATGGCTGCCACGGCCAGGGAATGCTGGACGTAGGGCTCGCCTGAGGCGCGGCGCTGGCCGCGATGGGCCTCAGCCGCTAGGTCGTAGGCACGCCTGAGGAGCGCGGGGTCGCTTTGGGGAAAATACCCCTGTACCTGTCGGATCAAGGCCTCGATATCCATGACTCACCCTCTTTGTGAAAAGTATACAGCAAACACGCGATTTAGGCAAGCCTCCGCCTGCAAGAATTCACGTAATTTTCATGCCATCTTTGCTCCATAAGCCCCGAAAATATGATATACTTAATTGCAAAGAGGAATAAAGATGAACGTTTGTCTCGATCTCTCTCCGGTGGTTTACCAGCGGGCGGGGCTGGGCACCTACGCCCGCCACCTGGCCGAGGGCTTGCTCGCCCTGGAGGGTGGGCCAGCGTTGACCGCTTTCTACAACGGCAGCGCCACATATCCGTTGCCGCCGAACCTGGCCAGCTTACCGACCTACACCCTCCCTCTGGCGACTAGACCCTGGCGCCTGGTGGCCGCCCTC
>CAYQVA010000235.1:0-2813 GCA_964420815.1 uncultured Anaerolineae bacterium | reverse complement strand
CCCCACTGAGGCGGGCCGGCACCCCGGAGGATATCGCCAACGCCGTGGCCTTCCTGGTCTCCGACGAGGCCAGCTTCATCACCGGCCAAGTGCTCGCGGTAGATGGCGGAATGGTGATGCAGTAGCAGTAAAGGAGGCTACGATGGAAGAGGAGCAACTGGGCAAGGTCTTCGTTGCCCCTAACGTGCTGGTCACCATTGCCAGGCTCACCACCCTCTCCGTGCCGGGGGTGGCCAGGATGAGCCCCGGTTGGCCTGGCGGCGTAAATCGCCTCCTCGGTCGGACAGGGACAGGCGATGGGGTCAAGATAGACGTCGAGGACGATGTCGTCTCCGTTGACCTCTACATCGTCGTCGAGGGGGGTACGGATATGCTCCGCCTGAGCCGCCAGATACAGGCCAAGGTGACCCGCGCCATCCAAGATATGGTGGGCATGCCTGTCAAAGAGGTCAATGTCCATATCCAGGATGTGGAGACACCGTTGGAATCAGGTTGAGGGTGGCCGTGAAGGTTAGACGTCGTGCTAGGATCATCGCCCTGCAGACCCTCTTCGAGGTGGATAGCGTTCACCATGACCCGGAGACAGTCCTGAGCCAGCGCCTCCAGGAAAAGCCACTCCCCGAGAGGGGAAGCGATTTCGCACGTAAACTGGTGCAGGGCGTGATCGAGCACATGGCGAGTTTAGACGACATCATCCAGCGGATAGCCCCCCAATGGCCTCTAGAGCAGATAGCAATCGTTGACAGGAACATCCTTCGCATGGCCATCTTCGAGATGGCTATTGACGGCGAGACTCCGGTCAAGGTGGCCATAAACGAGGCTGTCGAGCTCGCCAAATTATTCGGCAGCGACAGCTCACCCCGTTTCGTCAACGGCGTCTTAGGCACCTTTGTCTCCCAAAGAGGATTGCTGGATAAAGGGAAATCAAAGTGCTGACATGCTTGCTCGCTTTAAAAAGCCTGAGCTATACAATCGTGAAAGGAGATGCCTGCTTCAATGCCGAGAGACAAGGTCGTCATCATGGGCGCAGCGGGGCGCGACTTCCACAACTTCAACGTCTACTTCCGCGATAACCCCGACTACGAGGTCGTAGCCTTCACTGCCGCTCAGATCCCTAACATCGCTAACAGAGTCTACCCTCCGGAGCTGGCCGGCTCCCTCTACCCCCAAGGAATCCCCATCTACCCTGAAGAGGAACTCCCTCACCTCATCCGCGAATACAAGGTTAACCAGGTGGTCTTTGCCTACAGCGACGTCTCCCATGAGTACGTGATGCACAGGGCCTCCCTGGCCATAGCTGCCGGGGCCGACTTTCGCCTCATGGGGGCGGACAGCACCATGCTCGAATCCAAAAGGTCAGTGGTATCTATCTGCGCTGTGCGCACCGGGTCTGGCAAGAGCCAGACATCGCGGCGGGTCTGTGACATCCTGAAGGGGATGGGCAAGCAGGTAGTGGTCGTGCGCCATCCCATGCCCTACGGCGACCTGAGAAAACAGGTCTGCCAGCGCTTCGCCTCCTATGAGGACCTGGACCGCTACGAATGCACCATCGAGGAGCGGGAGGACTATGAGCCACACCTCGATCGAGGCACGGTGGTCTACGCTGGCGTGGATTACGAGATGATCCTGCGCGAGGCGGAGAAGGAAGCGGAGATAATCGTCTGGGACGGGGGCAACAATGACCTCCCCTTCTACCGGCCAGACCTGCACATCGTCGTCGTTGACCCCCATCGGGCCGGGCACGAGCTGCGCTACCACCCCGGCGAGGCCAACCTCAGGCTGGCAGATGTGGTGGTCATCAACAAGATGGATACGGCGCGACCGGAGGATGTTGATACCTTGAGGCGCAACATCCAGGCAACTAACCCTCAGGCGACGGTCATCGAGGCCGCCTCGCCCATCTTCGTTGATGACCCAAAGGCCATCACAGGCAAGCGGGTGCTGGTGGTGGAGGATGGGCCCACCCTAACCCATGGAGGGATGGCCTACGGGGCGGGGATCGTGGCCGCTAAGCGCTTCAGCGCGGCGGAGATCGTTGATCCCAGGCCATACGCCGTAGGCTCCATCGTGGAGACCTTCAAGGAATATCCCCAAACGGGACCGCTCTTGCCGGCTATGGGGTACGGAAAGCGGCAGATCGAAGAGCTGGAAGAGACCATTGATTCCACGCCTTGCGATTTGGTGCTCGTGGCCACCCCCATTGACCTGGGGCGCCTGATCGAGGTGAACAAACCCGTAGTTCGGGTGCGCTACGAGCTCCAGGAGATAGGCAAGCCCACGCTGGAGGACGTGTTGGCCGAGAGACTCGAAAGCAGGTTCAAGGTGCAAGGTTAGGGGTTCTAGGCTCTCTCGGCCTTTTCCTTGGGCCTCCCCGCTATGGAGGGGCGTCCACGCCCCGTCTTACAGCGCTCCGGACGTGGCGGGGACGCCACTTCATAGCGAAAAAGGGTGCTGCTATGGAGGGGCATCCACGCCCCGTCTGAAAAGCTTTACTTTGTCGGGGAAGTGGTGTAAAATTATAGGCGGTTTCTGGCACCACGGAGAAATCGCCTCTCCGAAAACCGGCCCCGCTCTAAGGCGATAAAGGTGGTTGGGATGTCCATTCAAATGGAAGCCCTGTCGAAATTGGCCACGCACTTCGCCGACTCCAGGGAGGTCATGGCCCTTTATCTCTTCGGCTCCTATGCCCGGGGGGAGGCCGACCAACTGAGCGACGTGGACATCGCCCTCCTTTTGCGGCCCAACCTCCCTCGAGAGACCATGTGGCGTTTGGGGTTACGGCTGAATGCGGAAGTTTGTAACATCCTTGGGAC
>CAYQVA010000234.1:0-2820 GCA_964420815.1 uncultured Anaerolineae bacterium | reverse complement strand
TGGAGGCCTCCAGGGCTGCCAAGATGGCACCGGCACCGGGGATAATCCCCTCCGGCGAGGGGAAGGTCTTGTCGGGGTTAGTGCCGATGAACCGCGCCCCGCGACGGATGGCCAGGGTTGCCTTCTTGAGCTTCTCATAGGTGAGCTGTCTATCCATCCCCACCACCACAAAGGCCACATCCTCCTCGGCGATGGTGAAGCCACGCCTCGCCACCTCAAGGCGTAAGCCCTCCTCGCCGATGAGGTAGACCTTCGCCCCTGGTGGGGCCACCCTCTCCAGGTGTATGGCCGCCGCCTGCCCTGAGGTTAGGATGGCATTCTCCTCGACCTCGATGCCCATCCGCTGCAGCTTCGCCACACACTGCCTTGCCGTGCGCGTGGAGTTGTTGGTGAGCAAAACGAAGGGGGTGCCTTCCCGCTGCAGGAGTCGGATGAACTCCTTCGCCCCGGGCATGGGTCTATCCCCACGATAGAGCACCCCATCCATGTCAATGATCAAAGCCTGTATTAGCTTCAATTTATCCAGGTCATCCATTGACTTTCTGGCTAGGAAGCGCTCATAATCCTCCGGCGTGTCAATGTCTATGAAGAAGCTCTCTGAATCTACCTCCACGCCCTCCACCTCGGCTTGGTGTCGGCTGATGACCGCTCGTCCCCCCTGGTCGCCCTCCAGGGCCATGAGTTCCGGGAAGAGGGAGCGGGCGAAGAGGACGGGGTTGCCCCGCCGGCCGCGATGGAAGGGGGCGACGATGGGTTTACGGCTCCGGCGATAGCGTTGGATCAGCTCCTCGATGAGCTGAGGCGTGACGGCGGGCTGGTCGGCCAGGAGGAAGAGGGCCGCCTCTGCTTCAGGGCCGATCGCCCTCAGGCCAGCCCGCACCGAGCTGGCGAGCCCCTCCTCCCAGGCTTCGTTCACCACCACCTCGACGGGCCTATCGCCGAGACTCGCTTCGATCTCCCTCGCCCGATGGCCCAGGACGACGATCACCTGTCCGACAGAGGAAGCTAGGACGGCATCTACCACGTGTTGGAGCAGGGTCTTATCGCCCCAGGGGAGGAGCTGCTTCGGCCGGCCGAAGCGCTGGGAGGCACCGGCGGCCAGGATGATGGCGGCTACCTTCATGCCAGCTCCCTTAAAAGCCTCACAAATCCCAGGCCTTGGATCTTCTCGAACAGTCTCTCATCAGCAGTGATAAAGATCATCCCCATCGCTTGCGCTAAGGCCATGAAATAAGCATCGTAGACGGTGACTTCCCTCTCCAGGCTCAGCTTAACGGCGGTAGTGAGGGCGGAAAGGTTAAGGGGGAGCAAAGCGAGCTCCAGCTCGATAAGGCTCCGCACATGCCCCGCGATCTCATCAGCGGTGAATCGGCCGCTGTAGCGCAGGGCGTTAGCTACCTCGTAGAGGGCGAGGTCAGGTATGGCTAGCTCACATTCCCCTTTGAGATAATCCTTCCTCAACTGCCGCGCCAACCGGTGATCCGCCTCAGGGCTGAACCATTTGACCAAAACGGAGCTATCCAGGAGGAGATTCCCAGCGAGGAGGGGGTTCATATCTTGCCCCGCCATCTCCTTATCTCGCTCGCCCCGTCCCAGCCCGAACCCTCCAGCTTTTTGCTCGCTTCCTCCTGCACCCTTAACGCCCATTGCACATTAGGCTTATCCAGCAGCGAGCCACGCCGCCGGCCCCTGGTCTCAAAATAGACTCTTATCGCCTCCCGGATCAGCTCACTACGGCTGCGATGCTCCTCCGCAGCTACTTCATCTACCTCCCGCAGGAAGTCGTCGGGCATGGTGATCATCACCCTGGCCATCGCTCTCACCTCCGCTGTTAGTATAGCATAAATGCAGATAATGTCAACACTCCATCCTCAACGCCCTCGGTTTGCAGCGGCTGACGCAGAGGCCGCAACCTTGGCACAGGGCCTCGTCCAGAACGGCTTTCTTGTCAATCACCTTGATGGCGTCGTAGACGCAGGAGAGCGCGCAGAGGCCACAGCCATTGCAGAGGGCAGTGTCCAAACTTGGCGGCACGCTCTCGGTGCGATACCTGCGCTTGCGCAATCGCCTGATGGTCAGCCCCTTGACATCGTTCACGGAGGCGTAGCCGTGGTCATCGAGCCAGACCTCCATCTCGCGGGCGATCTTGCCGAAGACCTGCGGCCCTCGCAGGATGGCGGCGGTGCAGACCTGGACGGCCGAGGCGCCAACCATGAACATCTCTATAGCGTCGGTGCCCCTTTCGATGCCTCCCACGCCGAAGATGGGCAGGTCCACTGTGCGCGCGATGTCGAAGACGCACCTGAGGGCCAGGGGCTTGATGGCCCGGCCTGAGAGCCAGCCATAGCCCTTGCGGCTCCCCATGAGGGGAAGCCCCGTCTCGACGTCAATGGCGAGGCAGGGGCCATAGGAATTGATGGCCACTATGCCATCAGCGCCGGCTTCCTTCGCGGCCAAGGCCGCCTCCCTCATGTCTCCGAAGGGGCTAAGCTTGACGAAGACCGGCACGTCCACCACCCCCTTCGCCGCCTGGATCGCGTCAATCATCGGTTGGGGATCGGTGCCGATGTAGTGGGTGGAGAGCTCCAAAGCGTCGGCAAACCTCTCGACTTTAGGCGCCAGTTCCTCGATATCCTTCGCCGTATAACCCAAGCTGATGATGAGAGGGAGCCCCGTCTCCTTGGCCTTCGGATATTCCCGCTCGATCCATTGCTCCAGCGGCAATTCTGACCAGAGCTCGGTGTTGAGGAATCCGCCGCGGATTTGGGCCATGTTAGGCCGAGGGACCTGAGCCGGCTCTACGGAGACCGTCTTAGAGAC
>CAYQVA010000233.1:0-2851 GCA_964420815.1 uncultured Anaerolineae bacterium | reverse complement strand
CAGGTGGCTAGAACTCCGATTTACGGAAGAGGCTCCATGGAATTTCCCCTGGGGCGGGGGATTTCAGAGCCCGTTGGGGGCAACTCCTCAGGCGCCGCCACCGTCCACCAAACCAGGATGTCGGAGGAGAAGTCAGGGCCGAGGGAGAGGGCGCTCAGGTAAGCGCCGGGGGCGAAGGAATCTCCCTGGCTGCGTATCTCGATGGACTCGGTACCCAGACCATCGTATTCGCCGATCCCCTCGAAGAACATCTCGCCCTCGTTGTCGTAGACCCTGAGTCGGACAGGCGTCTCCCGCATATCGGCGTAGTCGAAGATGGCGTAGACGACGCTCGTGCCCTCCGGGAAATCCGTCTTTGGCGATCCGTAGGGGGCATCGCTCATATGGAAGTCCGTGATGGAAGGCTCGGGCACCGCCTCCGGAGTAGGGGTGGGCATAGGCATAGGCACAGGCACAGGTGTGGGCGTCGGCCTTAGGGCCACCGTCTCGCTGGCGGAGAGGGTCACCCAGGCCCTGAACCCCTCAGCCCCCAGCGCCTGGATGATGGCCAGTGCCACCTCCGGCTCAACGGCCACGGTGACGATGCTGGCGGGTACGACCCTTTCCTCGGCGAGTCCCCTTAACCCCAGCGGCCCCCTTTCCTCGGCCTCCGGGGTCGGCACGCCGGCTTCCTCTCCGCTAGCGGCGCGCACGTCCACCACCCAGACGTGGTCGGCTATCAGCGTCGTCTCCGGTGGCCTATCCCCCCGCTCCCCCTGATAGCCGTAGATGTTTATGCGGTGGCCCGCCTTGAGCTGCCCCCCGATCATCTTGTTGAAGTCAGCGGGGAAGCTGATTATCTCCAGCCCCATATCCTTCACGTAGCGGAACTCCTCGATGGGGACGGCCGCATCGCGGCTGATGACCTCTCCCTTCTCAATGTGTCTGGTGGTGATCTTTCCGATGACCTCCTCGACCAGCCTATAGGCATCAGCCGCCTCCTCTATAGGCACCTCCTTGAGGCTCAAGCGCGCCCTCTCGGAGATTACGGTGTAGGTTTCGATGTCCTGGGCGGCTACGACCACATTCGTCTTGGTAGGCGGCGGCGCTGGCGGGCTATAGAGGCTAATGGCCACCCCGACCAAACCCAAGACGACGGCCAATCCTAGCAATAAGACTCTGCGGCTCATATCTCCTCCAATTCTGTGGACCGTATGCCTGGGAAAGGATCAGCCTCCCCAGGTGGCCCTCGAAACGGTCCACCTGCCTTATCTGAGGCAGGTCGAGGGCCCTCTCCAACCCTGTCAAGGCAAGACTATCCGCGATCCCACCCTTCCGATTGAGGATGATGGAGGCCTTAGGGCCCAGCTCCTTCTTGAGCTTCTTGGCGTTCTCTATGGCGTCCGGCCTGGGCGTGGTCACGACGAACCACTGATCCACCTCGTCCCTGATGGCGCCGACGAGGCCGTGGGGCCAGCGGCTATCAATGACCGTCAGGACGTGTTGGGCCATCTGCCCCTTGAGGTACCTGGCTATCAGTTGGATAGATAGGTCCTGGCAGTTGTCATAATCCATGGGCGCCAGGGTCACCCCCTTCCAGCGCATAGCCTTCGTCTCCAGTTGGGTGGTGAGGTCGAACAGGTAGGGCATCTCCAGCCCTGTCAGGGCGGCGATGGCGGATTCGCCGTAGGTGAACTCCACCAGGAGAACGGGCATCTTCGTCCGGCGGGCGAAGTGGAGGGCGGTATCCAGGGCCAGGGTCGTCTTCCCCGTGCCACCGGAGTAGGAGACGAAGGCGATGCTCATCTTCTCCGGCAGGCGGGTCATCTCACCTGTTACCCTCCTGGCTTCCCGCAGCCACTTATCCGGCTGGGCGAGGAACTCCTCGCTGCTGATGGAGGGGATGCCCGACTCGGCCAGGAGGCCCTGCAGCATCTCCACGCTGTAGGGGTGCTGGACGAGGTCTTCGAAGTCAATGATGACCAACTGCACCTCCGGGAGCGCGTCGTAGATCTGGCCGGTGAAGAGGGCCTCCCGGCATTCGACGCCCTCGATGCCCTGGAGGACGTCGAAGACCTCAAGTTTCTTAGTTGCGGCAAGGATCTTCATCTTTTCCCCCATCTGGCAGATAATCCAAATTCAGGTGGGCAGGTCACGTCAGATTACTCTCTAAAAATCCGCTTGTGGGGATTTCAAAGGCCCTTTACCTTCTCTATCAATCTCTTAACATCCTCCGCCCCATCTTTCACAGTCTCCGGGGGGAGCCAAGCCTCATAGAAATTCTGATGAAGAGAGAGGGCTGAGAGCCAGAGGGAACCTAATTCCGGGTCTTCGATCTCTGTTCGTAATCTGGCCACGTATTTATGTAACTCCCCATGACTTCTCAGCTCTTCGCCGCGTTTGGCTGCTATGGATTTGATGATCTGCGATGCCGCGCCCCAGAATTTCTCCGATGCCTGGGCATAATCCCCCTTAGCGATAAACTCCTCCCCTTCACGGAGATACTTCTCGCTGAGCTTGAGGTGCACCTCCGCTCTAGTCTCTGGATCATCGCAAATCTGAGAGGTAAGGATCTCCAGTATGATCTCCTCTAAAGGCGAGTCCTCCGATTTCGCTTTCCGTTGGAGCCTTTCAAGCACCCTCTCAGGTATCTCAAGAGTTAGGGGCTGGGTCGCGATGTGAGCGTTCATAAACCTCCTTTTCAGGCTCTTTCACAATTTTTGTGAGGGAAGAACCACACGTGATATTATATCATATTCTAAAGAGATTGCAACTGTTTCACTTCTGTTTTCCAAGAATCAAGGGGCTCAGTCGCCTTCGGCTGGCGTTGGCTCCGCCTTTCGGCGACGGGGGGCGAGGCGGCTCCTTTCCA
>CAYQVA010000232.1:0-2854 GCA_964420815.1 uncultured Anaerolineae bacterium | reverse complement strand
TACACTCTATTGGGCTAAAATGCAAACGGTCAGCCGATTGGTTCAACCGATTAAACGGATTACCTAATCCGTTTAATCCGTTAAATCGGCTGACCGGCTCCGCAACTGTCCGCATCCTGCCTGAATGTCGAGCCCCCGCCCTACCCGCAGGGTGTTGGCGATGCCCAACCTATCCAGCTCGGCCTGGAAGGCGAGGATGCGCCTCCGCGGCGAGGGGCGGTAAGGGCACTCTGCTGTGGGGTTCAGCGGGATGAGGTTCACGTGACAGAGCAAGCCTCTGAGTAGCTCGGCAAGCTTGCGAGCGTGGCCCAATGAATCGTTTATGCCGGCGATGAGGGCATATTCGAAGCTAATGCGCCTCCGCGTGCGCTTGACATAATCCCAACAGGCCCTCATCAGTTCGTTGATGGGATAGCGCTTGTTGATGGGGACCAGCTCGTCGCGCAGGTCATCCTCGGCGGCGTGAAGGGAGACGGCGAGGCCTACCTGCAACCTCTCGCGGCTCAGGCGCTCGATGCCCGGAACCAGCCCCACTGTGGAGATGGTGATGCGCCGCGCTCCCAGGCCGAAGCCATCAGGGGCGTTCAAGGTTTCGATGGCTTGCCATGTGGCTTCGTAGTTCAGAAAGGGTTCGCCCATCCCCATAAACACTATGTTGGTAATGGATAGGGGATAGGGGATAAGGGCTATATAACCCTTATCCCCTACCCCTTCTTTTAATTGCCGAGCGAAGTGCAGGACTTGCTCCACGATCTCGCCAGGGGTCAGGTTACGCATAAAGCCCCCCTGCCCTGTGGCGCAGAAGGGGCAGCCTATGGCGCAGCCCACCTGGGTCGAGACGCAAACGGTGTGGCGTTTATCGTAATGCATCAACACGCTCTCGATGGTTTGACCGTCCCGCAGCTCGAAGAGCACCTTGCGGGTCAGTCCATCCTTGGAGACCACCTCCCTCAGCGGCCTCATGGTTCCCAGGCAAGCTATCTCGGCCAGCTTCTCCCGCAGGGCCTTGGGCAGGTTACTCATCTCGGCGAAGTCGGTGGCCAGGGAGCGGTAGACCCAGCGGCGGATCTGGGCAGCGCGAAAAGATGGCTCGCCCAGTGAGGCGAGCCACTCAGCCAACTGGGCACTGGTCATGTCGAGGAGAGCAACCTTCTCGGGCAGGTCCATCTCATCAACTAGTCACGGCGGCGACGGCCCATCCCCAAGGCAAGGAAGATGTAGTAAAGCAGGGTGGATAGGGCCTGGGCCAAGGCAGCCACATAGGTCAAGGACGCCGCCGACAGGACGCTCTTAGCCCCCTCCAGGTCGGTCGTGCCAACTAGGCCAGTATTCTCCAGAAGGGCCAAGGCCCGGCTGCTGGCATTCCATTCGACGGGCAGGGTGACCAGAGCGAAGAGGACGCTGCCGGAGAAGAAGGCGATGCCCAGCCAGACCAGGCCGGAGATATTGATCAGCACACCGACGATGAAGAAGATGTAGCCCAGCCAAGAGCCCAAGTTCACGATGCGCACCAACCCCGTGCGCACCTGCAGCGGCACATAGCCCTTTTGATCCTGGATGGCGTGGCCGACTTCATGGGCGACGATGCCTAGAGCGGCTACCGAGTTAGAGTAGGCCACCCCTCGCGATAGGCGTAGGGTTTTGGTGCGGGGGTCATAGTGATCACTCAAGGTGCCCGGCGTCCCCTCAATGGACACCCCATGCAGGCCGCTAGCGTCCAAGAGGTAGCGCGCCGCATCGAGCCCGCTGATGCCCCGCATGTTGGGGATACGGGAAAACTTTCGATAAGTGGAACTCACCTTGAACTGGGCATAGAGGGCTAAGAGCAACGCTGGCATGGCGAAGACCAGATACATCGGGTCAAAGTAGAACCCCGGGTAGAACATACCATCACCTCCAACCCTAGTGTTATTTTGACTCCAAAAACCCTGTCTCTAACAAATAAATGATAGCACAAAAACGTTTCCCTTTCAAGTGCAATATTCGTTAATCCCGTTAGGCCAAAGAGAGCGTTAGAGAACGCTCTACTCCTCGGCATTGAGATTACAGTGGCTTCCATCCGCTTTTTGCAACCTGCAATCCGCAATTTGCAATCTGCAATCTGCAATCTGCAAGCCGAAGGCCATCCGTTGACCGACGTGAACTCGCGCTTGCCGCGAGGTGAGGAATGTGGTAGAATAAAAGAGGCACGGCGGATACTGGCATGGATCATCGCCCTGGGAGAACCCCAGGGACTTAACTTGCGAGGGAGAGGGATGCATTTCGACATCTTGACCCTTTTCCCCTCCATGTTCGAGGGGGTCTTCAGCGAAAGCATCATCAAGCGAGCCATAGAGGCGGGCTTGGTTTCCATTGCCATCCATAATGTCCGCGACTTCACTACAGACAGGCACCGCACCGCCGACGATGCCCCCTACGGCGGTGGCGGGGGGATGGTGATGAAGCCAGAGCCCATCTTCGCCGCCGTGGAGGCGATATTAGGGAGGGAAGAGAGAAGAGAGAGGAGAGAAGAGAAAGGAAAGGGGGTCCCCATCATCCTCCTGACGCCCCAGGGGAGGGTCTTTACCCAGGAGGTGGCCCGCGAGCTGGCTTCCCACAAGCGCCTCGTCCTCATCTGCGGCCACTACGAGGGGGTGGACGAGCGGGTGCGCCAGCATCTAGCCACTGACGAGATATCCATCGGCGACTACGTGCTCTCCGGCGGGGAGGTCCCAGCCATGGTCATCGTGGATGCGGTGACGCGCCTTATCCCCGGCGTCCTGGGCGACCCCGGGGCGACCTTCGAGGACTCCTTCTCCCGCGGCCTCCTGGAATATCCCCACTACACCCGCCCGCCCATCTTCCGCGGCTGGGC
>CAYQVA010000231.1:0-2859 GCA_964420815.1 uncultured Anaerolineae bacterium | reverse complement strand
TCATTAATCTTCACCCGAGGCCTCCCTTTAGGGCGGAGCTTCTTATCACATTTGCGCAAACAGTTCACATTCTTTCAACATTATATCACACTTCAATTTACCTGTCAAGCACTATTTTGGCATTTTTAAGGCAGGGAATAGGCGTGACGCACTTCAACAAGGGCGTCGCACTGGAGAATGCAATTACCCCACTTACACAGGAAAGGCTTTGCGGAGGCACATTCAAAAGGGAAACTCTAACTATTATAACACCAATGGGAGGTGAAGGATGCGCAGGGGCGGGCCCACAGTTGCGTTTTGATTAACCTTAGTATAATATACCTGAGGGGTATTTAACCATGACTGGACGAGCGAACGTAGCCAAAGAAAACGATTTGGTGCTCCTCTTCGGCAAGGACAGGAAGCGCTTCATCGTGCGGCTGACCGCCGGCGCCCAACTCCAGACCCATCGGGGCGTGGTGAACCACGATGACATCATCGGCCAGCCCCTGGGCCGGGAGGTCAGGTCCCACCTGGACTATCCCTTCCTCGTCTTTGAGCCCTCCACCCACGACCTGATCCTGGACCTCGAACGCACCACCCAGATCATGTATCCCAAAGACATCGGCTACGTCTTGTTAAAGATGAACATCAGGCCTGGCAGCCGAGTGGTGGAGGCCGGCACCGGCAGCGGGGGGTTGACCTTGGCCCTGGCCCGGGCGGTGATGCCCACGGGGCGGGTCTACTCCTACGAGGTAAGGCCCGATGTGCTGAGGTTGGCCGCCAAGAATCTGGATAGGCTGGGTTTGCTGCCCTTCGTGGAGCTGAAGGAGCGGGACATCAAGGAGGGGTTCGACGAGGTGGACGTAGACGCCCTCTTCCTCGACCTGCGCACGCCTTGGCTCTACCTCGCCCAGGCCCATGCTGCCCTCAAGGGCGGCGGCTTCTTCGGGGCCCTACTGCCCACAGCCAACCAGGTCGTGCAGTTGATCGGCGCCCTTCCCGATCATGGCTTTGACGCCATCGAGGTGGAGGAGCTGCTCCTGCGCCCTTACAAGGCCGTCCCCGCTCGCTTGCGGCCCATGGACCGCATGGTGGCCCACACCGGCTACCTCATCTTCGCCCGCAAAGTCGGTAGGCCACGACCTGAAGAGCAGGGCCTTCTCTCGTCAGAAGAGAGCGCCGATTCCTCAACAAACCGTGATGCGCTAGAATCCAACACATGAATCCTGAGGAGCTGGGCGTTCTCTAACGCCCCCAAAGCCCCATAGGCTGACATGCACACTACTCAATTGGGATGAATTTCTGGATACGGCAGTTGCCTGCATCGGCCACGTAGATGTTCCCCCTATCGTCAACGGCGACGCCGCACGGCTCATCGAACTCCCCATCCCCGTTGCCCGGCCGGCCAAACTTGAACAGGAGGGAGCCACTTGAATCGAACACCTGGACGCGATGATTGCCCTTATCGGCGACGTAGATCCTCCCTCTACCGACGGCGATGTCGAAGGGGAGGCTGAATTCTCCATCCCCGCTGCCAGAGTAGCCGAACTTGAAGAGGAAGGAGCCCTTAGGGTCGAACACCTGAATCCGGTTATTAAAGGTATCGGCGACGTAAATCCTTCCTTCATCATCGAGGGCGATGCCATAAGGCCAGTAAAGCTCCCCCTCCCCCCATCCCTCCTGGCCGAACTTGAATAGGAAGGAGCCGCTAGGGTCAAATACCTGAATGCGGCTGTTGAAGGTATCGGCGATGTAAATCCTCCCCTCATCGTCGAGGGCTACGCCCCTGGGCCCCGCAAACTCGCCATCCCCTTCGCCCTCCCTGCCGAACTCGAAGAGAAAGGATCCCTCCGGGTCGAAAACCTGTATGCGGTCGTTGAGCGTGTCAGCCACGTAGACTTTTCCCTCCCCGTCGAGGGCGATGCCCTCTGGCGCCCGAAGCTCCCCTTCCCCTCTGCCCTCCTTGCCGAACTTGAAGAGGAGGGAACCCACTGGGTCGAAAACTTGTATGCGGTTGTTCCCTGTGTCAGCTACGTAGATCCTCCCCTCGCCACTGACGGCGATGGCGCGGGGGCGATCGAACTGTCCGTCCCCATCGCCCTCTTGGCCGAACTTCATGGCGAAGGCAGGTGGCAATTCTAACTTCCCTTTGAGGAGGCGGAAGCTGCCCACTATCCCCTCGAAGGTGAGCCAGTTCTCCTCCCAGGCATCGAGGGGGGAGGTGGCTACGAGCATGCAGCCCACCTCATCGCGCACCGCCACGGCTATGTACGCCTTAAACTCTATCCCCGTCTCCTCGATCTTCCCCTGGACGAACGCCTCCGATCCCTCCACCCCGCCGATGGTGCACCGCTCCACGTCGCCAGCCTCTAGGCCCTCCTTCTCCCACTCCTCAATGAGGGCCGCCAGGAACTGGCTAGTGTCAGTCATCACCGCCCTCGCTCGCGGTATGGCGAAGACGTCTACACGGGCCCCACCGGGCTCCCCGGTCTCGCTGAAGACGACCCCCCATTCCTCCTCCCACACGAACCAGGCCCTAGGGTACTGGATGGAGAAGAGCGCGTAGGGGTCGGTGTAGGTCTCCATCTCCACCATGGGAGTAGGGGTGGGAGTGGGCGCGGGTGGGGTGGGCGCCGGTGTGCGGCAGGAGGCAATAAGCACCGCCAAGGCTAAGGTCAGCGCTTTTAGTAAATACCAGTAGCCGGCGCTAGAGAGCGCTGACCCCTCTGTAAATTGTGATTTACCGACTTTGGGAAACATCGCACTTCCTTTCGAGGCTCACCCTTCCGTAGTAGGCGCATCCTGGATGATGGTCACGGTGCCATCGCCTTGGCTGGTGACGTAGACCCGGTCGTCGAGGACAGCCATGCCCCTCGG
>CAYQVA010000230.1:0-2865 GCA_964420815.1 uncultured Anaerolineae bacterium | reverse complement strand
ACATCATTAAGCCGGATATGCTGCCCCCCTCCCAGCTTCCTCCCATAGGGGAGGAGCTTGGCTCTCTCCCCTTGTCCTCCCCTTTCCCGGAGCTGAGCTTCAGGCGAGGGGAGGGAGGGTTCCCCCTCTCCCGTTCGCCCTCCACTTTTGCTCCAGGCGACGGGAGAGGGGGTTAGGGGGTGAGGGCCTATTCCCCTCGGCTACTCAGTGATGCCCAGTATCTCGCGGGCGGCCTTGGCAGCCTCAGCCACCCCCTCCTCGGGGGTCAACGTCCCCTCGACCACCACCTTGGCGTAGGCCTTCAGCAGTTCGTTGGCCACCAGGTCGTACTTGGCGAAGGCCTCCGGGAAGAGGGCGTGTTCCATGGCCTCGACGAAGACCTTGCGCTCCGGGCTGGCGAAGTACGGGTCGTCCTTCAAGGTGACCAGGGTGGGCAGATACCCCAGCTCCTTGCAGAAGGAGAGGCTGTTCTCATCCTCCATCAGGAACTTGACGAACTCCCAGGCCAGCAGTTCCCTCTCCGGGGTGGACTGGAAGATCAGGTAGGGGCGACCACCCAGGGTGGTGTAATGGGTCATCCCCTTCTCAGGCACAGGCACGGGAGCCACACCCACGTCCTCACCGATGACCATGGGCCGGTCCTTGGCCTCTTTCAAGTTGGGGGCCCAGGAGTAGCCGTACTGCAGCCACATCCCGATGGACCGGCTGAAGAAGTTCTGCTCCATGGTCGGCGGGGCGAACTGCTGAGCCTTCTTGCAGAACTCGAAGAACTCCGCCATCTTGGCTTCCGGCTTGTCGAAGACGATGTCTGTGCCGATGGAGTTCATGACCCTGTACTTAGCGCCGTTGATGTTGAAGTAGATGGGGGCCAGCATGTTCCAGTACCACCCACCCCAGACCAGGGCGTCGTTCCAGAAGACTGTGCCGTAGACCTTGGTGCCGTCCTCACGCGGGGGCAGGGCCTGGATCTTCTCGGCGGCAGCCAGGAACTCGTCGAAGGTCTCCGGGGGCTTGTCGGGGTCAAGCCCGGCTTCCTTGAACAGCTCCTTGTTATAGATCATCACCGTGATGTCAATGCCCGCCGGGACGTAGTAGTAATGGCCATAGTACTTGTAGAGAGTGTTCGGGTCCAGCTTGGCGAAGAGCTCCTCGGCCCCTGGCATGTCCTCCAGGGGAACCAGCACGTCCATGGCAGCGTACTTGGCAGCCATGTAGCCGAAGCTGCCGACGAAGATGTCCGGCTGGTTTCCAGCGGCGATCATGGCGTCCAACTGCCCGCCGGCGGGTTCCTCGATGACGTTCACCTTGGTACCAGGATGTAGCTCCATGAACTTCTCGGCCATGGGCTTCATCCAGTCCATCATCGCCCCGTGCACCACGGCGATGGTGATCTCACCCTTGAGGGGGGCGGGCGTCGGGGTCGGTGCGGGGGTGGGCGTCACCACCTTCTCGATGATCACCGTTTCCTTGACCGGCACCTCCTTGGTGACCTCGACCGTCTCCTTGATCACCTGCGGCGTGGGTGGAGCGCAGCCCGCGAGGGTGGACAACACAAGGCCGCCCACCACGAGCAAGGTCAGCCACACGTTCCTCCTCAGCATGGGATTCCTCCTTTCCTCATTCTTCGCTCGATGCCGATACCGCGCTTTCTCTGTTTCGAATCTACCCCTCCTTCCTAGCCAGCCCTGCTGGCAAGTGGTGTGTAAGCCCTTACATTCAGGCTTAAAAAAATAAACAGCGCTTCATTACTCACAGCCACAGGATCGGCGGATGACCAGTTGGGTGGGCAGGACGATGGTTTTGGCCTCGGCCTCCGGGTTCTCGATGCGGCGAAGAAGCATTTGAACGGCCAGCGCGCCGAACTCGCGGATAGGCTGTCTGACCGTGGTCAGGGGGGGCTGGACATAAGGAGCCATCTGGATATCGTCGAAGCCGACGATGGCCACATCATCCGGGACGCGCAGCCCCCTTCCTCGCACCGCTTCGATGGCTCCGATGGCCATCTCATCATTGGCCACGAACACGGCTGAAGGGGGGTCCGGTCGGTCGAGCAGGCGGTTCATGGCCTGATACCCGCCGGGCTGGAGGAAATCCCCCCGTTCTACCAGATGAGCGAGCACCGGCAATCCATGATCCTGGAGGGCCTGGCGGTAGCCCTCGAAGCGGGCGTTGCTGTCCGGCGAGTCGGCGGGGCCGGCGATGAAGGCCACCTGCTGGTGGCCGTGCTGGAGCAGATGCTCCACCGCCTTGTATGCTCCTTCGGCATTGTTGGTCAGGACGCAATCAACTTCGATCTCGCCGATCTCCCGATCCAGCAGGACGAAGGGGATTTGCCGCCGGTGGAGGTAGAAGATATATTCGTCCTCTACACTGCGGGTCATCAGGATCAGTCCATCCACCCTGGTGGGCAAGAGGCGAAGGAACCGGCCTTTGGTAGCCTTGCCGTAGGTGCCGTAGATGAGCAAGTTGTAGTTGTGTTGGCTGGCCTCGCTCTCCACCCCCCTGATCACCTCGGAGTAGAAAGGGCCGGATATGTCGGGGAAGATAAGGGCTATGATCTCTGTCCTCTTCAGAGCCAGGCCGCGGGCCGAGGCGCTGGGCTGATAGCCCAGCTCCTCAACAACCCTCAGCACTTTAGCTCTGGTCTCCTCCTTGACCTTGGGGCTGTTGTTGAGAACCCGTGAAACAGTGGCGATGGAGACACCGGCCTTCTCGGCCACAGTGTAGATCGTCGGTCGCATCATAACCCTCGCAGGAATGTAAGCCCTTACATAAAACATTATACCACATTTTGTGGAAAAGTCAAGCTGCCGTTTTCGGCCCTTTTGCGGAGCTCGGTGCCCTCTTTTGCCTACCTAGATGTCC
>CAYQVA010000229.1:665-2912 GCA_964420815.1 uncultured Anaerolineae bacterium | reverse complement strand
GGGGTGGGGAGCCTTCTGGAGGGGTGGTTCGTCAGGTTTGAGGCGCGGGGCCCTTGGTGGAAGCAGTTGCTCAAGCTGGCCATCGGCCTGGCCATATCCTTCGCACTCTGGGCTGGCCTTAAGGCAGTCCTCCCCGAGGCCATCATCTTTCGCCTAATCCGCTACGGGGTGGTGGGGCTCTGGGTGACCTTCCTCGCCCCCTGGTTCTTCGTGAGGACATCCCTCGCGAAGCGAGAGGGATAATGACTGGCCGCCATCCCTAGTCATGCCGCCTCCTAGAGTGGGGATGATGGGTTTGGTGGGGCTTGCGCCTTCAGCCTCACCAAACCTTTTTAATTATGCGTATCCTTTTGCCGGTTTTTACGTCATCATAAATGAAGAGGAGCTTTCGTGTGGGCGATGAGAGGGCATTGCTCGAGCGGGCGAGGGAGTACGATACCGCCGCCTTGGGCGAGATCTACGACCGCTACTCGGTGAAGATTTATAACTATATCTACCGTCGGCTTGGAGATGCCCGCTTGGCCGAGGACCTGACAGCTGATGTCTTCGTCAAGATGCTGGAGGCCATCAAGTCCTCCGTGCCTTGGAGGGTCTCCTTCTCGGGATGGCTCTACCGCATCGCCCACAATGTGGTCACCGATTACCTCCGTAGCCACCGCCAGGAGATGGAATCATACCTGGGCGAGCGACTGATTGCCGCCGGAGAGAGCCCAACCATCGCCCTGGAGAGAAAGCTCATGCAGCAACAGCTCCGTGCGGCAATCAGTCGCTTAAATGAGGATTACCAGCAGGTGATCATCCTTAAGTTCGTCGAAGGGCTCAGCAACGCCGAGGTGGCCGAGATCCTAGGGCGGTCGGAAGGGGCGGTCAAATCCCTCCAGCATCGGGCCCTGAAAAGCCTGCGGCGCATCATGGAAGGGGAAAGGTGAGAGGGGATTTCGAGTCCGTTCTAGACGATTGCCTCTCCCATCTGAGGGAAGGGGAAGGCATCGAAGCATGCCTGGCGCGGTATCCCGAATACGCCGTTGAGTTGGAGCCCCTGCTTCGAATCGCCCTCAGGGCTCAAGAACTCAAGCCTGTTGAGCCACCGTCTATGGCCGCACTGGCGGCTGGGAGGCGGCGTTTCCTGCAGGAGGCAGCCCGCTTGCGGCAGAGGGAAGCCATGCCAGAAGCGAGGGGGCTATTCGCCCGGCTCTGGCCGATGTCGAGGCGCAGATTCGCCGTAACCGCCCTCACCGCCCTCCTCCTGCTCGCCCTCCTGGGAGGTGGTGTGGTGGCAGCCTCCGCCAATAGCCTGCCTGGCGACCCCCTATACCCTATCAAGCGAGCTACGGAGCAGGTGCAGTTATCCTTCACCTTCGACCCAGCGGCCAGGGCCCGACTGCAGGAGGAGTTCGAAGAGAGGCGACGGGAGGAAACGCGGGCTATCGTCAAGGCGGGGCGGAGGGCCGAGGTAGGGTTTAAAGGCACCATCCAGAGCTTCGATGAGACCTCCTGGATCGTTGGCGGCATCGCGGTCAGCCTGGACGCCAATACGATCGTCGAGGGCGTGCCCCAGACGAGGCTCACCGCTGTGGTCGAGGCCATATCTCAGGCTGATGGCCGTCTCGTCGCCCGGCGGATCAAGGTCATCGGGGGCAAGCCGAAGGAGATGCCCTTGCCCACAGCGACGCCCCTGCCGACAGCGACCCCCATGCCTACGGAGACGCCCCAACCCACAGCTACACCTCAGCCACCTACCGCTACGCCTGTGCCGCCCACCCCCACGCCCAAGCCGCCGACGCCCACTGCCATGCCTACGCTGCCCCCTACGGATACGCCCATACCAACGGCCACACCAGCGCCACCACGAGAGATCAAAGTGAAATTTGAGGGCCCCATCTCCAGCATATCGGCAACCGTCTGGGTGGTAGGGGGACAGGAAGTGAGGGTCAATGCCGAGACGGCCATAGATGAGAAGAAAGGGCGGGCTGAGGTGGGGGCTTGGGCTCAGGTTAAGGCCACCCGTCAGGACGATGGCTCCCTGCTGGCCACCAAAATCGTGATCAAGCGGCCTAGGGAGGCGCCGAGCGAGCCCGTCGAGTTCCAAGGCGTCATCGAGAGCCTTAGCGACACCACGTGGGTCATCAGCGGCGTGGCAGTGACCATCGCCCACGACACGGCCATCGAGGGGACGCCGCAGGTGGGGTTCATAGCCGAGGTCAAGGCCGTCCGGCGCGCCGATGGCTCCCTCCTCGCCCAGAGGAT
>CAYQVA010000229.1:0-655 GCA_964420815.1 uncultured Anaerolineae bacterium | reverse complement strand
GTGAGGAAGCCAGAAGAGGAGGCGGCCGTGGTCGAGCTCGAGGGCACCATCGAGAGCATCGGCGACGCCACGTGGGTCATTGATGGCCGAGCGGTAGCGATTGATGCCAACACGGTCATCGAGGGGACACCGCAGGTGGGACTTATAGCCGAGGTGAAGGCCCTTGAGCGGGCCGATGGCTCCCTCTTGGCCATGTGGATCGAGGTAAAGGCCGAGCAGAGGCAAGGGACAGAGCCCACCGAGACCCCCCAAGTGACGGAGACGCCTGAGTCAACCGAGACGCCGGCACCGAACAGAAGCGCCTGAGATAAATGACGACGTAGAAGGGAGAGGAAAGCGATGAAGAAGATAGCTTTGGCACTGATATTAGCCCTGGCAGCGGTAGTAGCTCTCTTCACATCCCTTTCGGCGATGGCTACGCGCGATGCCGGGACATCGGGGGTTATCATCAGGGAGCCCTGGGCAATTGCTAGCGACAGTAAGGCAGAACCCCTCATGCGACCACCTGCCGCATCAGCGGCGAGCATCACGCTGGATCCCATTTCTGGAACTCCCGGCACGGTCGTCCATGTGACCGGCTCTGGCTTTCGGCCCAACAAGCACTTCAGCGTCCAGTGGGACGGAACCGGCCCTCCGCTCGCATCGGGCAAAACGG
>CAYQVA010000228.1:0-2912 GCA_964420815.1 uncultured Anaerolineae bacterium | reverse complement strand
GTGCCCATAGTGCCCCCCATACCCGGCGTGGACAAGGAGAACATCTTCGCTATAAAGAAGGATGTCTCCTACCTTCAGCAGATGCTCGATGTGCTGGACAAGGCTTCGGACCTGGTCATCGTGGGGTGCGGCTTCATCGGCGTGGAGATCGCCGAGGAGTGCAGGAAGAGGCGGAAGGACCTCAACATCAGGATCGTGGAGATGCTCAGGCACTGCCTCCAACTGGTCTACGACGAGGAATTCTGCGTCAAGGCCGAGGAGGCCCTGAGGGAGAAGGGCATTGACCTCCTCCTGGACGAGAAGGTGGAGGCCTTCCTGGGCGACGGGAAGGTGGAAAAGGTGAGGCTTTCGAGCGGCAGGGAGATCGAGGCGGACATGGTGATCATGGGCATCGGGGCGGCGGCGAACGCGGAGCTGGCCAAGAAGGCTGGCCTGGAGATAGGGCCTACCAGGGGCATCCAGGTCAACCGCTACATGCAGACCAGCGACAAGAACATCTTCGCCTGCGGCGACTGCGCCGAGAAGGTCTCCTTCTTCGATGGCAAGCCCTCCGGCTTAAAGCTGGCCTCGATAGCGGGCATGGAGGCGCGGATCGCTGGCGCAAACCTCTTCTGCCCTCGCCGCGTGAACATGGGCGTGATCGGCGTCTACTCCACCATACTGGGGGACACCGCCTTCGCCGCCGCCGGGCTCACCGAGGCACTGGCCAGGGAGAAGGGCTACACCATCATCGTGGGCGAGTCGGAGGCCATCAACCGCCATCCCGGCGGCATGCCCGGAGCAGAGAACCTGAAGGTCAAGCTGATCTTCGAGGCCGGAAGCCGCATAATCTTGGGCGGGCAGGTCTCAGGCGCCAAGAGCGGCGGCGAGCTCATCAACGCCATCAGCGCCTGCATCCATCAGAGGATGACCGCCGACGACATCGCCACCTTCCAGACGGGGACCCATCCGGCGCTCACGGCCTCGCCCATCGCCTACCAACTAGTGAACGCGGCCGAGATGGCCATCGCCAACTCCTGGAAGCTCTCCACCAGGTGGGGGGTGCCCAGGTGAGACAGCCCTCACCCCTCCGGCGAAGCCGCCGGGGGTGGGGTAAGGGCAAAGGAGGAAATCCCATGGCTAAGATTTTGATTGTTGACGATGATCCCGAGTTCGTCGAGATCACGCGCATGATCCTGGAAGCTAACGGCTATGAGGTCGCCAGTGCCAGCAATGGGGAGGAGGCCCTGCAGGCCATGCGCCAGGATAAACCGGACCTGGTGCTGCTGGACGTGATAATGTCCACCGTCCTCGAGGGCCTGAACGTCAGCCACGAGATGCAGGCCGATCCCGACCTCAAGGACATCCCGGTGATCATGGTCTCTTGCATCATCACTAGCCCCCACGCCAGCCTGTTCCCAACGGATGAATACATCCCCATTGACGCCTGGATCTCCAAACCCATGGATCCGGATGACCTGCTGGATAAGGTCCGGCGGCTCATCGGGTGATACAAACCTCCCGCAGGTTCCGAAACCTGCGGGAGGTCCAACGAGGGAGATGGTGGAGAAGATCAAAGCCAGCGGCATCATACAGAACATCAATCTGGCCGAGATAGGGGTGATGACAAATACTCTCCTCAATGAAACTTGTATAGCACGTATGCATAATACGGAGAGTATTTGTCAGATGTCCGTCCCCGACCGGCCGGGCATCGCCAGCGCGGTCCTTACCGCCCTGGGCGAGAGAGGCATCAACGTCCAGTTCATCGTCCAGTCCATTGACCTGAAGAATCACACCCACATGATCCTCTGCGTGGCCGAGGACGACCTGGAGGCGGCCCTATCAGCCATCGAAGGTGTGAAGTCGAAGGTGCGGGCCGATGACAAATGGTCTCGCCGAGAACGCGGGAGAGCAACCCCGACCTGCCTCATGTTGGTAATATCAAAGCCCTGGCGAGACCATTTGTCAGAGAAGGTCATCTTTCGGCCGAACGTGGCCATAGTGTCGGTCTTCGGGCCCCATTTCCGGGATTATCCCGGCATCGCCGGGGTCGCCTTCTCGGCCCTGGCCTCGGTGGGGATAAACATCCTGGCCATCAGCACCTCCATCTCCACCATCTCCTGCGTCATTGATGGGGACCGCGTGGCCGAAGCCGTGGGGGCCCTCAGGGAGGCTTTCGACGTGCCCTCCAGCGCCGTCTTTACCGCCTCGCGCGGGCTATCGCTCCGCTCGAGGGCCCGCGAAGGGGGAGGCTGAACCATGGCCGAGATGTTCCGTATACCGATGGAAGAGGAGTTGGCCGAGCGGATGGACTGGCTGATCCGCTTCCGGTGGCTGGCGGCCCTCGGCGCGCTGTTCATCGTTTTGGCGGGCAACTACCTCCTGCCCGAGGTCCTGCCCATGCCCTCCCTTCTGGCCACCATAGCCGGCCTCGCCATCTGCAACGCCCTCTTCTTCCTCTACTCCCGACGGCTGCGCTCACTGGAGGCCTCCCCCAGGCATTACGCCAACTTCACCCACCTCCAGCTCGTCCTGGACCTCGTGTTCCTCACCGTCTTTCTGCATTTCCTGGGCGGTTTGGAGACGCCTTTCTTCTTCTTCTACCTCATCTACGTGGTTCTCGCCAGCATCCTGCTCCCCAGGGTGGCCAGCTTCGCTTACGCTGGCCTGGCCAGCCTCCTCTACCTGGCCCTCCTCGTCCTCGAATGGCAGGGGTTCATCCCTCACTATAATCTGGCCGGATTCCGCAGCCCGATGCGATTTCAGCAGCCCATCCACGTCTTCGCCGTCAACTTCACCCTGACTGCCACTGCCCTGCTGACCGCCTACTTTGCCTCCAGCATTGTGGCCAGGTGCAGGCAGAGGGAAGGGGAGCTGATGGAGGCCCGCCGTCGCTGCGAGGAGAAGGCGCGGGAGTGCAGGAAGCTCAA
>CAYQVA010000227.1:0-2938 GCA_964420815.1 uncultured Anaerolineae bacterium | reverse complement strand
CACCGGCCCCATCGTCGGCTTCGACGAGAAGGGCGACCGCCTGGGCACCATCCACAAGTTCTACGTCATCAGAAACGGGGAGTTCGTGCCCTACGAGTAGGCCCACCGGTCGCAGCGGATAGCAGGCGGCAGGCAGTGAGCAGCTGCCTGCTGCCTGCTGTTGTCCATTGTCTAGGGAGAGGCTGATGGAATTCTTTCTACAGCAGGCTATCAACGGCATCACCATCGGGGCTTTCTACGCCCTCATCGCCCTGGGCTACACCATGGTCTATGGCATCCTCAGGCTGATCAACTTCGCCCACGGCGATCTTTTCATGGTGGGTTCTTATTTGGGTTATACCTTGGTGATTGCCCTTATCATCAGCGGCCTCATTCCTAACCTCCTTGTAGCTTTGCTGATCATCTTTCTCATGGCCATGGGGGCGGTGGCCTTGATGGGAGCGCTTCTGGAGCGGGTGGCTTATCGGCCCTTGCGCAGGGCAGGGAGGCTGGCCCCGGTCGTTTCGGCCCTGGGGGCTTCCATCTTCCTAGAGAACGCGGTGATGCTCATCTATGGCCCTAGGTACCACGTCTATCCCAAGGGAATCCTTCCGGACGTCCATTGGACCATCGGAGGGGCTTACGTCACCCTCGTGCAGTTGGCGACGCTGGTCATCTCCATCCTGCTGATGGGAGGGCTCTATTTCTTCATTCAGAAGACGCGCCTGGGGACGGCCATCCGGGCCGTGGCCCTCGATCACGACACGGCCCGCCTGATGGGCATTGACGTCAACCGCATCATCACTCTGGTCTTCCTCCTCGGCCCGGCCCTGGGAGCGGCGGGGGGGATCATGGTTGGCCTCTATTACGGGCGGATCAGCTTCGTCTTGGGCTGGGGCTATGGCCTCAAGGCCTTCGTGGCCGCTATCCTGGGAGGGATCGGCAACATCCCCGGGGCCATGGTAGGTGGGTTTCTTTTGGGCATCTTCGAGACCCTGGCGGCGGGCTATCTTCCGTGGGGAGGCGCCTGGAAGGACGCCATCGCCTTCGTCATCCTGATCCTCATCCTTATTTTGAGGCCCACCGGCCTCTTAGGTGAGCGTGTGGTGGAGAAAAACTAAGGCAGGGGGACACCCCCACACCCCCGCCCTGACGGGTAGGCCCACAAGGCTGTTGGGGGAGGGGGTGGTGGAGAAGATTTGAACACGAAAGGACACGAAAAGCGCGAAAGGCGCGAAAGAGGGAGGTCGTCTTTCCTCGCTTGGGGAGGGTTTCTGAATGAAGGACTTATTTCTTCGCCTGAGAGGCATTGACCGGCGCTGGTGGTATCTCGCCTTGGCGCTGGGGACCATCCTTTTCCCTTGGCTTGTCAGCAATTACTGGATCTCGGTGGCCGTCTTCTTCGGCATCTATGCCCTGCTGGGCCTGAGCCTCAACATCATCCTCGGCTACGCGGGCCTCTTCCAGCTTGGCCACGCCGCCTTCTGGGCCGTGGGGGCCTACACTACTGCCATCCTCAACACCCGCTATGGGGTGCCCATCCTGGTCACCCTACCCATCAGCGCTCTGGTCTCGGCCCTCTTCGCTATCCTCATCACCAAGCCCATCCTGCATCTCCGGGGCGATTACCTGTGCCTGGTCACCATCGGCTTCGGGGAGATAGTGCGCCTCTTCCTCTTTAACGATCCTCTGGGCATCACGGGGGGCATAAACGGCATCCGGGGGATTGACCGCCCCAGCATCTTCGGGTTCGTCTTCCACCAGCCCATCCACTATTACTACCTGACCATGGCTTTCGTGGCCTTCACCATCTTCGCCATGCGCAGGCTGGAGAACTCCCGCTTGGGGCGTGCTTGGGTCTACGTACGGGAGGACGAGTTGGCCGCCGAGGCCATGGGCATTGACACCACCCAGGTGAAACTCCTGGCCTTCGCTATCGGGGCCGCCTGGGCGGGGGTGGCGGGCACCCTCTATGCCAGCCGCTACACGGTTATCGCCCCTGAGACCTTCAGCTTCTGGAACTCGTGTGTCATGTTCTGCATCGTCATCTTGGGGGGAACGGGCTCCATCCCAGGGGTGTTAGTGGGCACCCTCGGCATGGTCGTCCTGCCGGAGCTATTGCGGGACGTCTTGGAAGAGGTTGTCCAGTGGCGCATGCTGGTCTTCGGGGCGGCCATGGTGCTCATGATGATCTTCCGCCCCGAGGGGTTCTGGCCCAGCCCCATAAGGCGCCACGAGCTTGCGGGGGCAACGAGTGACGAGTGAGGTGATGGAATGGCTCTTCTAGAAGTTCAGGGTCTGACCAAGAGATTCGGCGGCCTGACCGCCGTCAACCATCTGGATTTCCACCTCGATGAGGGCGAGATATTGGGCATGATCGGCCCCAACGGCGCCGGCAAGACCACCGTCTTCAACCTCATCACCGGCATCTATCCGCCCGACGAGGGGGACATTAGGTTGAACGGCCGGAGCCTCCTGGGTCTCAAGCCCCACGTCATCACCGAGCTGGGGGTCGCCCGCACCTTCCAGAACATCCGCCTCTTCCCCAACATAACGGCTCTGGAGAACGTCATGGCCGGCCAGCATTGCCGCACCAAAGCGGGGGTGCTGGCCGCCATCCTCCGTCCCAGGAGCCAGCGCCTAGAGGAGCTGCACATCATCCAGGAGGCGGAGCGCTGGCTGCGCTTCATGGGACTGTACGAGAAGCGACACGAGCTGGCCAAAAACTTGCCCTACGGCGATCAGCGACGTTTGGAGATCGCGCGTGCCTTGGCTACTAACCCCCAACTCCTGATCCTGGACGAGCCGACGGCGGGCATGAGCGAGGAGGAGTCCAGAGAGCTGATGGGGCTCATCAGCCAGATCCGCGAATCCGGGGTGACTGTTCTACTTATCGAGCACGATATGAAGGTGGTGATGGGCATCTCCGACCGCATCATCGTTCTGGACAACGGCGAGA
>CAYQVA010000226.1:0-2953 GCA_964420815.1 uncultured Anaerolineae bacterium | reverse complement strand
AAGAGCCCTTCGCTGCGATGGGCATCCGCTCCTGGCTGGGGGTGCCCATGCTGATAGGCGAGCGACCTGTGGGCATGATCACCCTAGACAAGTGCGAGCCTGGCTTCTACACCGAGGAGCACGCCCGCCTGGCCCAGGCCTTCGCTGCACAGGCGGCCATCGCCATCGAGAACGCCAGGCTTTTCGAGGAAACGAGACAGCGGGTGACGGAGTTGGGCGTCCTCTACGATGTGGCCACCGCCGCCACCACCTCGGTTCACCTGGATGAGATCCTCAATCGCACCATGGACACGCTGATGGAGACCCTCAGGCCAGACGACATCGCCATCCTGCTGCTGGAGCCGGAGACGAACGAGTTGGTCATCCGCGCCTGGACCGGCTTCCCCGGCGGGCCCACTCTCGTGCGCCGCCCCATCGGGGTGGGCATCCCCGGCTGGGTGGTGCAGACGGGGGAGCCGGCCCTCCTGGCCGATGTGCGCGGCGACCCACGTTACCACGCCTGTGACGAGGAAACCCGCTCCGAGCTGTGCGTGCCGCTGCAGGTCGGGGAGCGGATCATCGGCGCCTTGAACCTGGAAAGCCACCGGCTGGCCGCCTTCAGCGAGGGGGATTTGCGCCTCCTCTCCATCCTGGCCGGCCACCTGGCAGCCGTCATCGAGAACGCCAAGCTCTTCGAGGAGGCGCGGCAACGGGTGGCGGAGTTGGAGGCGTTGCAGCGCACCAGCCTGCAGCTCACCTCCTCACTGGACCTGTCAGCCGTGCTGGAGAGCATCGCCGAGAGCGCTCTGACCCTGGTGGGGGCCACTGATTGCCACATCTACCTCTACGACGAGGCGAGCGATACCCTCACCTTCGGCACCGCGCTGTGGGAGGATGGGCGACGGGGGGCAGCGGTGAAGGCGCCGCGCCCCGATGGCCTCACAGCCACCGTTGCTCGAGAGGGCCATCCCATAGTCATCAACGATGCCGCCCACCACCCTCTCTATACCACTCCTGAGGCGCGGAAGTGGGGCCTGCAGGCCATCGCCGGCTTCCCCCTCAAGCGGGCTGGACAGGTGTTGGGGGTGTTCACCATCGCTTTCCTCAAACCGCACACCTTCAGCGAGGAGGAATTGCGTGTGCTCGGCCTGTTGGCCGACCAGGCGGCCATAGCCATCGAGAACGCACGGCTGCATGAGGAGACCCTAAAGCGCCTGGCGGAGATCGAGGAGCTGAAGAGCTTCAACGAGGGCATTGTGCGGGGGATGGAAGAAGGGATCATAGTGGAGGACGCCGAGGGCTACATCACCTTCGTCAACCCCAAGATGGCGGAGATGCTGGGCTACACGGAAGAGGAGTTGATTGGGAAGCATTGGTCGGAGACCGTCGCCCCCGCTTACCTCAAGCAGGTGGAGGAGGAGAGCAGGAAGCGCCACAAGGGGGTAAGCAGCCGCTATGAGGCGGCGCTGTTGCGCAAGGATGGGAGGGAGGTGCCCGGCCTGATCAGCGCCAGGCCACTGTTCAGGGAGGGGGAGTTTATAGGGACGCTGGCGGTGTTCACCAACCTCACGGAGATGAAGAAGATGGAGCAGCAGCTCATCCAGGCGGGGAAGCTGGCCGCCATTGGGCAGCTTGTGGCTGGGGTGGCCCACGAGCTTAATAACCCCCTGACCTCGGTGATCGGCTATTCCCAGCTCCTCCTGGGGGCCGAGTGCAGCGAAGAGATAAAGCAAGATTTGGAGAGGATCAACAGGCAGGCGCGGCGCGCCGCCAGGATAGTGGGTGACCTCCTCACCTTCGCCCGGAGAAGGGAACCACGAAAAGAGCCCATCAACATCAACGATATCATCGAGAAGAGCCTGGAGCTGCAAACCCCCCAGCTCGAGCTGGATCACATCTCCATCGTCAAGGAGCTGAATGAGGCTTTGCCCTTGGTCATGGCCGACCCCCTCCAGATGCAGCAGGTCTTTATGAACATCATTAGCAACGCCCATCAGGCGCTGCGGGATTGGGAGGGGAGGAGGGAGCTGAGGGTGAGGAGCGAGCTTGCGGAGGAAGTGATCCGTCTGGAGTTCGCTGATACCGGGCCAGGCATCCCTCCGGAGGTAATGGAGAGGCTCTTCGAACCCTTCTTCACCACCAAGGAAGTGGGGGAGGGGACGGGCTTGGGTCTGAGCATCGCCTATGGGATAGTGGAAGCACATAAGGGGAGGATCTGGGCGGAGAGCGAGGTAGGGAAAGGAGCTACCTTCATCATGGAGATACCGGTGGTGCCGCCAATTTGAGGGGCGGGGCGTTCTCTAACGCCCCTGCCTTCATTGTGGAGATACCAAAGGGAGAATAGAGATGGCACGAGAGAAAATCTTGGTGGTTGAGGATGATCCCGACGTGCTCGACCTGTGTAAGCGGATACTGGCTTCCGAGGGCTATCTGGTCAAAGGTGCAAAAGACGGATACAAGGCCATCGAAAGGGCCAAGGGCGAGGCTTTCGACCTCCTGCTGGTGGACATCAAGATGCCCCGCATGGACGGCTTAGAGACCTACCAGGCCATTAAGGAGTTCGATCCCGACATCATCGGGGTGGTCATCACCGGCTACGCCTCCCTGGAGATGGCTATCGAGGCCATCAAGCTGGGGTTCGATAGCTTCATAACAAAGCCCTTCACCCCGCATGAGCTGGCCGAGGCGGTGAACAGGGCCCTGAAGAAGAGGAGGTTGGAGAGGGAGAACGCCCGCCTGAGGGCCCTCCTCCCCCTCTTCGAGATGAGCAAGGCCTTTATGACCACTATGGACTTAGACGAACTCTTGAATCAGGTCGTCCACGTGGCCAGGAAGGAGACGAAGGCGGATCGAGTGTCCCTGATGCTCCTAAATGAGGAGCGCAAGGAGTTAACCATCGAGGCGGCGGTCGGCCTCCATCGAGGGGTGGTGGCCAAGGCGAGGGAAAGGGTTGGGGAGGGGATCGCCGGTTGGG
>CAYQVA010000225.1:0-2971 GCA_964420815.1 uncultured Anaerolineae bacterium | reverse complement strand
CTCAAGGACGGGCATCACCCTCCTGAGCTCCTCCTCGGCGGTGATGGGGGCTGAGCCGGGGCGCGTTGACTCGCCGCCGACGTCGAGGATGTCCGCCCCCTCCTCGACGAAGCGCCTCGCCTGGACGACGGCGGCTTCGACGAAGGACTCCCGCTCCTCCCCGATTAAACCATCGCCGGAGAAGCTGTCCGGGGTGACGTTGATGATGCCCATGATGTAGGTCCTCTCCCCCCAGTTGAAGGTCGTCTTGCCGACGGTGAGGGGCGTCAACTCCCGTCCATCGTAGCGCGAAAGGGCGCTCTCCAGCTCGGCGGCGATGGCCACCAGGCTCTTCAGGGGCTGGAGGCGCAGCTTGTCCAGCAATTGGCGATAGTGGCGCAACGTGCCCAGGAGCAGGACGTCCGTCGTCTTCTCCGCGCCGAAGTAGATGTCGCTGGTGAGCACCGCCTCCCCGCCCTTGGCCAGCATCTCCTGTTTGAGGATGTTGGCAGCGGCGTAGCCCACTCCTTCCAGCTTGATGGCCCGGAGGATCCCTTTGGGGGCCATGATCTCGATCCCCCTTGGGTCGGTGCCGATCTTCTCCATCTCGGCCCGCAGCTCATCCAGCGTGTCGAACTCAATGATGCGCGGATTGAAACCAGTCATCCCAATCCCTCCATCGCATTTTAATGGAAACGAACTCATAAGCCCAACTCCCTTAGCCGCTCCTCTGACGAACGGTCTCACATCATCCTCTATAAGGTATTGGCATCAACAAGGTGAGACCGTTCGTCATCGCCGATGCCGAAGTGGTGGGCTATCTGGCAAGCATTCTCCCCCTTTAGAGGAAAGTCTTCGCACTGCGATCTCAGGGAGAATGCTTGCCATCTCGTGGATAAGCATCCTTCGCACCATCTCCTGGACCTCCTCGGCGGTGCGGCAGATAACGAGATGTCTCTCCGAATCATATGAGAGAAAGCATGAGTTGGAAGAGTGCAAAACTCCGTTAGAAAACGGAGAGACATTTCGTTAGCATGCCTCGATGGGTTTCTGGAAGATGGTTATCTTGTCGGGCAGCACCAGGCCATAGTGGCTGTCGCGCTTGGCCAGGGGCACGCCTCTATTCACTGCTGGCCTTCTTAATCGCACATCACCTTATCTTTGGGCAGGTATGGCGACTTGATGAAGACCATCTTGATGGGCTCATCGGTGTCGTTGAGGATGTCGTGGCGCTCCTTTGGCTCGATGCGGAAGGCGTCTCCCAGCTCAGCCTGGTATTCCACCTCGTTGATGTAGACCTTCCCCCGCCCCTGGACGAAGTAGAAGGTCTCCTCCACCTCGTTATGATAATGGGCCCCCAGCCTCTGACCGGGCAGGAGCAGGATCACGCCCCAATCCACCTTCGGCCCACGGAAGAGGTATTTGACCCCGCTGTCGCCGCCGCGGTACTCCTTTTCGAATTCATTCACTTTTTCCATCGAGAACCTCCTTTTGAGTCATACGGACAGTGCCGGCTTCACATCGCCCTCTCCAGGATAAGCCTCACGTCCAACTAGCCTTCAGCTTTCAGCTTTCAGCGATCAGCTAGCCTCACATCGCCCTCTCCAGGATGAGCCTCACGTCCTCATCCCCCAAGGGCCGGGGATTGTGCTTGAGGGAGCCGGAAGGGAGCGATTGGGCGATGATGTCCGGGAAATCGGCCTCCTCGACGCCGAATCGCCTCAGGTGCATGGGAATCTCGATCTCCTCCAGGATCCTCCTCACAGCCTCGACGGATCTAGTTGCCGCCTCCTCCGCAGTCATCCCCCTCGTATCCTCGCCCAGAAGCTGGGCCACATGGGCGTATTTGTCCAAGGCGTACTCCAGGTTGTATTCCATCAGGTAGGGTAGCAGGAGCCCACAGACGACCCCGTGGGGTATCCTATAGCGGCAGCCTAAGGGGTGGGCGATGCCGTGCACCCCGCCCAGCCGGGCATTGGCCAGGGCCATGCCAGCCAGCAGGCTCCCGTAGAGCATATCTGACCTGGCCTCGATGTCCTCTCCGTGATGGTAGGCCCGCACCAGGCTGCGGCCGATGAGGGCGATGGCCTGGGTGGCCAGGGCGTCGGTGGCGGGCATGGCGCCGATGGAGACGTAGGACTCGATGGCCTGGCAGAGGGCGTCGCTCCCTGTGGAGGCGGTGACCGAAGGGGGCATGGATAGGGTCAGCTCCGGGTCCACCAGGGCCGCCTTGGCGAACCACTGCTCGCTGCGGATGCTCTTCTTGACAATGCGCTCCTGGTCAATAAGGACCGCGTTCTTGGTCACCTCCGCCCCCGTGCCGGCAGTGGTGGGGACGGCGATGAAGGGCAATCCGGGCCCCTCGACGGGCCGCCCGCGGTGGTATTCCTGGGGCTTACCTGGCTGGAAGAAGAGCCCGGCGATGGCCTTAGCCGTGTCCATAGCGCTTCCCCCGCCCAGGCCGATGACCACCTGCGAGCCTTCGCGCCTGGCGAGGGCTAAGCCCTCCTCCACCATGTCCAGGGTCGGCTCGCCCTTCACGCCATCGTAAACCGTTGCCGTTATCCCGGCCTCAGCCAGGTTTTTCAAGGCCCGGTCCAGGGTTCCGGTCCGCTTCATGGCCTTCTTCCCGCAGACCAGCAGGGCCTTCTGGCCGTAGCGGCCGGCCACCTCGCCCAGTTTATCGAAGCAACCTAAGCCCGTTATGATCTCCGTCGGCAGGTAAAATGCCTTCATCCCTTCTCACCCCCTTACTTCCCTCACTCCCTCACCCCCTACTCCCTTCACCCTCTCACACATATCTGCCATGGGGCAGGTCGCGCACTTCATCCGGCGGCAGTAGTCCTTGCCCAGCCTCACCAGCGCCGATTCGAGGTCAGAAAACCTTCTGCCAGCGATGGCGTTCGCCTCCCAGGTCGCCCTCAGCTCGCCCAGGATCTCCCTCGGCTCGGTGGCCTGCACGAGGCCCAGATTGCGGGCAGCCATGGCTGCC
>CAYQVA010000224.1:0-2971 GCA_964420815.1 uncultured Anaerolineae bacterium | reverse complement strand
GCCCTCCAAAGGCCTTCCCGCCTTTCCTCAGGCACGCCGTTTCCTCGCTTTTCCTCCTCTTTCCTCGCTTTTCCTCCATTTCCGAGGCGCCTGCAAACTCGCAGCTTCTGAACAAACCCCAGTTCCAGCATCAACTCAGGTCGTGGGCATAATCCGCTTGCATTGCCCCATCCCCTGCGTGGTCTTGTAGCCCGTGCCGCAGAATTGGGAGAAGTCGGCCAGGAGGTTGATGGCCCGCCAGAAGGCCCTCTCCCGCCGGAAGATGGTGTAGCCGCAGCGGCCCACGCAGCCTATCTCCCGCGCTGGCCCTATCTGCACCACCGCCGTCCTCAGTTCATACTTGGTGATGGCCACATCCGCCTCCACCAAATCCAACAGGTCAGAGTCAAAGGCGGGGGCGCAGTATTTGTTCCAGGTGGCCAAGTAGCCCCGGAAGATGCCTTCTGGCCAGGGTACCACCACGTTGCGGTGGATGCGCCGGTAGGCGGTGGGGCTGGCGAACTCCAGGGTGAACCTTTTCTCCACCCTGGAGGTCGAGAACCAGTCCTCCAGCAGCGCCTGGGCAGTGGTTGTGCGGGCCCACGGATGGCCCTCGCGCTCGGTGATGGGCGTCCCCACCTCGAAGGCAGCCGGTCCCAGTTCAATCGTCGTTGGCAGATTAGGCAGCACCTCCTCGGCCAGCAGGCGGGAGAGATCGGGCTTCACGGAGGTGAAGCGAATCCAGTAGCGCTCCCCCTCCCGCACCTCCGGCTGCACCAGGTGGGGATGATCCCAACTGAACAGCGCCGAGACGGTGAAGGGCTTGACTCCTCTGGGCGCGTGCAATTCCTCAGCCAGGGATGGGCTGGCCCTCTCGACCAGGCTCAGGAAGAAGGCGTAGCAGGCCCGGCCCAGGTAGGCGTTCTCCTCCGGTGTGTTGGTGGCCACCAAAGGGATGACGGCGGAGAGGAGCATTTAGATCCTTTTCTCTCCAGCGGGGGAGACTGTAATCCTGACGTTACCGAAGCCTTTAGAAACCATTCCCCCCATCTTAGTGATGCTGGTTAAGCGGTCCAGGATGAACTCCTTGATGAAATCCTCTTGCTTCCAGCGCAGGGGGCCCTCAAGCCACTCATCCTTGTAGGAGTTCAATTTCCGGGGCTGACCGAGCGTCCAACCCCGAATCTCGTCATGCAGCAGCACCTCAAGCGTGCCGCGAAAGACCGCACCATTGGGGACGGCCTGGATGGTAAAGTTCTTTCCCTCGGCCACTGTGTTCAGTGCCCGATCGCGGCGATTGCAGTAGATTTCCTCTATCTCATCTTCGCTGACCAGGTAGAGATAGGGCACCTGCACGAAGCCCACCAAGCCCATCGTCCCCAACAGATAGCAAGTGGGGCACAGGCTATACGGTCCTTTCCCCTTAGCACAACAAACCCCTCGGTATTTTCCCTGGTTCACTAGGATGCGCTCATCCCTCGAGAGGTTTGGTGTGGGGATACACGGCTTCATGGCTGGATTATTGCTATAGTTAAGGATGAGATACTCCTCTAGTTGGGCCCGCAACGCCCCTTTCAAACTTGGGCCTTGGACCACCACTTGTCCTCCCAGGACGGCGAAGGGATTGTGCACGTCAGACATGGGGTCCCTGACAGCGCCGATGTGGAAAGGCTGTTCCGTGGTCAATTCTACGGTATATAGAGCAATCCGTTGGTTCTTTTTGATCTCAGGCATCATTTATCCCTCCTTGCCGGATTCCTCCGGTGTGTAGAACTTTTTGATAGCAGCCAGCTTCTTGATGATGTAGCCCGCCTCGGCCCCTGGGAGCCGTTCCTCCTCTAATGTGTGCACGATTTGCACCAGCTTGGTCAGCTCGTTGTGCTTGTCCTTGAAAGCTGCATCGTCCCACTTACCGACGATATAGACCTCAGCCGTGGTGGGACCTCGGCGCTCATACTTCTCGGCAACCTCTTTGATCAAGCCGCTAACCGCATCCACATTCATCTCCTTTGTGATATCAAGAACCCTTTCCAGTGCCCGCTTTGTGCGTTGTTCGATGGGGCTGATTCGCTCTCGTACCCTCACGGCACTTTCTTCTTTCGCCATCGTTACCCTCCTTCCTCCGATTGCAGGAAAATCCCCGGCCCGCGCACTAAGCTGCCTTCGAAGAGGGCCCTCACATACTGGCCGCTCACGTGCCGCTCGTCGGGCCGGAAAAGATAGCCCCAAACAGGCATCAAAACCTCCTCAACGCCGAAAAGCCGTAAGATGGCTTCGTCATCAGGCAAGCGCACTGCTAACTGGCCCTTTTGTGTCTCCGTCACCTCCAGCGGCGGGCGGTCAGCTGGCCGGTCCAGCACACAACCCCCTATTCCCTTGCTGCGGAAAGCTCCCATTTTCAGCTCAATTCGCTCCGGCAGACGGGCCGTGTAATCGTTGTACACCACATACACACGGCCTCGCACGTTAACCAATATCTCCGCCTCAATAGGTAGGACAGAGATCCCCGTCAGCCGGTCACGAAGCCCTTGGGTGATGCGCTGCCGCTGGAAAGAAAGCAGCTCCCCCACCGCGTGCAGGTCAAACTCGTGTCCTCCACCGCCATAGAGGGCCCGTAGTGCACCTGTGATTTGCGAGTAAGGGATGCAGCTTTCGATGCTGGCTCGATACGTCCCCTTCTTGGTACGCTCGCCCAGGCAAAGTGTATCCGCCGTTAAAGTGTAGACCCAGAATTTCGTCATCTCCTCTCCCCGAAGCTCATTAGTTTATAATAGGCCAGGATGTCTCCCATCCGCAATTTCCTGTCGTGAAGAGGTTTTTTGAACCTTTGCAGCGAGCGGGGCACCTTGCTCTGTCGAGGATGCTCCAGATCGCTAAGGAAAATAGCTGTTGCCAGTCCTGTGCTCCCGCTGCGCTGCTCGATGGCAGCCAGTTTGTGTAGATAAGTTCTTCCCTGGCGCGCTTCCCATCCCACCCGCCTATCCCGCTCATC
>CAYQVA010000223.1:0-2973 GCA_964420815.1 uncultured Anaerolineae bacterium | reverse complement strand
CCTATGGCCTGGAGCGCATCGTCATGTTCCTACAGGGAGTCCGCAGCGTCTGGGAGATAGACTGGGACGGCACCTACACCTACGGCGACATCCTCCTCCAACCCGAGATCGAACACTGCACCTACGACTTCGAGATGGCCGATGTGGGCCGCCTCCAGCAGATGTACGACCTCTATGAAGCCGAGGCCAAGGATGCCCTGGCCCATGGCCTGGTCATCCCCGCCCACGATTACCTCCTCCGCTGCTCCCACACCTTCAACCTCCTCGACGCCCGGGGTGCCATTGGGGTGACGGAGCGAGCGCGGTACATGGCCCGCATGAGGGAGCTGGCCCGGGCGGTGGCCGAAGCATACCTCAAGCAGCGGGAAGAGATAGGATACCCTTGGTGCAAGCGTCTCAGCGTTTCAGCGTCTAAGCGTCCAAGCGTCCAAGAGCGCAAGCACTATGCCGCTGAGACGCTTAGACGCTTAGACGCCCTTCTTGAAATCGGCACCGAGGAGCTTCCCGCGGGCGACCTCTCCTCGGCCCTGGAGCAGCTTCGCCTCCTGGCCCCTCAGGCCCTGGAGGAGGCGAGGCTGGATTACGAGGGTTATCGAGTGGTGGGCACGCCACGGCGCCTGACCGTCTACGTCGCTGGGCTTGCCCCTCGACAGCGGGATATGGAGGAGGTGGTGAAGGGCCCCCCAAAGGCCAAGGCCTTTGACTTCGCTGGGCGACCGACCCAGGCGGCTATAGGCTTCGCCAAGAGCCGTGGCCTCGCCGTGGGGGACCTGAAGGTCCAGGATTTCGAGGGGAAGGAATACGTGGTGGCCACCGTGGTGGAGAAAGGGAAACCGACCCCTGAGGTGCTAAGGGAGCTCCTGCCAGGGCTCATTTCCTCCCTGCACTTCGACCTCTCCATGCGCTGGAACGAGACTGGGGTGGCCTTCTCCCGCCCCATCCGCTGGCTGGTGGCCCTCCTGGGCGATGAGGTGATTGACTTCGAGTATGCCGGCGTGGCTACAGGCCGCATCAGCCGCGGCTTACGCCCTTTAGGCTCACCTGAGCTCACCATCCCCAGCGCCGATGACTATTTCAAGGTGATGGAAGCGAACCAGATAATCGTTGATCCAGAGGAGCGTCGAAAGAGGGTCAAGGAACAGATAGAGCGGTTGGCAACGGATGTCGGCGGGAAGATACCCGATGACCCGGAGCTCTTGGAGGAGGTGACCAACCTCGTCGAGCAGCCGGTGGCATTGCGGGGCTCCTTCGACCCCGAATTCCTGGGGCTGCCAAAAGAGGTGCTGATAACGGTGATGAGGGAGCAGCAACGATATTTCCCGGTGGTGAGGGACAAAGGGCAAGGGGCAAATTCGCAATTCGCAATTCGCCCCTCGCTCCTCCCCTACTTCATCGCCGTGTGCAATGGCGATAGGCAGAGCCTGGACCTCATCCGCCAGGGGAACGAGGAGGTGTTGCAGGCTCGCTTCGCCGATGCCGATTTCTTCTACAAAGCGGACACGAAAAGGAATTTAGAGGGATTCCTGCCGCGGCTGGACACCATGGTTTTCCAGGAGAGGCTGGGCTCGATGCTGGATAAGGTGAGGCGGCTGGAGAGGCTCGCCCCGCGGTTAGGCCAGATGCTGGGCCTCCCTCAGCGCGAGTTAAAGGTTGCCCAGCGGGCCGCCCATCTCTGCAAGGCGGACCTGGCCACGCAGATGGTGGTCGAGTTCACCTCGCTGCAGGGGACGATGGGCCGGGAATACGCCCTGCGCTCTGGCGAGGACCCCGCCGTGGCGGAGGCCATCTTCGAACACTACCTGCCCCGCTTCGCCGGCGACGCCCTGCCCCAGAGCTGGCCAGGGACCCTGGTAGGCCTGGCCGATCGCTTGGATAGCTTGGTCGGCCTCTTCGCCGCTGGCCTCGTCCCTACGGGCTCAGCCGACCCCTATGGCCTGCGCCGAGGGGCTTTAACCCTCATCCAGATATTAATTGACAAGGGGATCTCGCTCCCCCTATCGGAGGCCGTCCGTGAGGCGGCTGCCCTCCTCCCGGTGAGGGTTAATAAAGCGAGGCTGGCTGAGGTTTTGTCCTTCATCGCCCAGCGGCTGCGGGGATGGCTCTTGGAAGCCGGCTTCCGTCATGACATAGTGGATGCCGTCCTGGCCGAGCGGGGCGATAACCCCTATCTGGCCTACCAGACCGTGGCCGACTTCGCCCCTTGGGTAGAGCGAGACGACTGGATGGAGATACTGTGGGCCTACAGCCGCAGCCTGCGCATCGTCCGCGAGTTCGAGACCACCTTCCCCTTGGATCCAACCAAGTTCGTCGAGCCCTCCACCCAGCGCCTCTACGAGGCCTACCTGGCCTGTCGAGCCCAGGTTAGGCCGGATAGCACCATTGACCAATTCTTCACCGCCTTCATGCCGATGATCGAGCCCATCAACACCTTCTTTGATAATGTGTTGGTCATGACTGAGGACCGGGAGCTGCGGGAGAACCGCTTGGCTCTTCTGCAACGCATCGCCGCCCTGACGAAGGGGATCGTGGATTTGACGAAGGTGGAGGGATTTTAGGGAAGAGGCAAGTTTGCAAGCGGCAAGTGAGCAAGCGGGCAAACTTGCACACTTGCAAACTTGCAGACTTGCAACTTGCAAACTTGCTCACTTGCCCACTTGCGCAAATCCGCCACCTGCGATATAATTCAAGGGCATTCAGGCGATTCCCATCGCTTCTCCACATCATCGGTACCTGGAGAAGCTGGATATTCTTAGCGGAAGGAGGAGAAGTGGCTATGAAGAAATGGGTTTATCTCTATGAGGAAGGCAGCGCTGAGATGCGTGACCTATTAGGCGGCAAGGGGGCCAACCTGGCCGAGATGGCCAACATCGGCCTGCCTGTGCCTCCGGGCTTCACCATCACCACCGAGGCATGCATCGCCTACTACAAGGCGGGCAAGAAGTTCCCCGAAGGCATGTGGGAGCAGACCCTCGA
>CAYQVA010000222.1:0-3010 GCA_964420815.1 uncultured Anaerolineae bacterium | reverse complement strand
CCCCTAGCGCCCATCTACCTCTAACAACGAAACGTCTCTCCGTTTGCTTACGGAGTTTTGCATCCACTCAATTTATGCTTCCTCTCATATTTTTCGGAGAGAGGTTTCGTTACAGGTGAAGAGCGATGGATTATGCGGATTTGCCTTATATCGTCGAGCCGATGAAGCTGCAGGATATAAAAGAGGTCATGGAGATCGAGCGGACCTCTTTCCCCTCACCCTGGTCGGCTGGCGCCTACAGATACGAATTGCAGAAGAATACCCTATCCCACTACTTCGTCGCCCGCCCCCGGGCCTGTCAGGGAAAGGGAGAGGAACAGCTGGTGGTGACGAACCTTCTCCCTATAGCCGAAGGGCGAAGCCCTACCACTGGAGGGGAGAAGGTTCGTCAGGACAGCCTCGCCCATCCCCCTAGAGCAAGTATTCCGCTGAATCTGATCTCCAGGATCCGTCGCCGGAGGGCGAGCCCAGCGCCCATCGTCGGCTATGGTGGCTTCTGGCTGATGGCCGGAGAGGCCCACATCAGCACCATCGCCGTCCGACCGGAGCTTCGCCGAAGGGGGATTGGGGAGCTGCTCCTGGTGACCATGCTCGATCGGGCCACGGAGCTTGGGGCCGAGGTGGCGACCTTAGAGGTGCGGGTCTCCAACATCGCGGCTCAGAGCCTCTACCGCAAATACGGATTCCGGCGAGTTGGCCTCCGCCCCCGCTACTACAGAAACAACGAGGACGCCCTGATCATGACCACCGATCGCCTCACCTCGGCGTCCTTCCAAAGTCGCCTTCAAGGGTTGAAGGTGGCGCTGAGGGAAAAGCTAGCCAGGGGGTTCACACCGCCTCCCCCGGACCTGGACGGTATAGGTGACCACCGTGCCAGCGGCAGGGGATAGGCGCGCCGTGAAGGGCGATGAGCCGCCCGCTGGTATGACCTCCGCTTCCGCATAGGCGCCCCTTACGGCTATCACCCGGCCCTGGACATCGTAGGCGGTGACCACCACGACCACGGACTCAGCGTCGAAACGGCCGACGTTCCTGACCTCCCCACTTATGGTGTAGGTTGAGTATTCCGTAGCCTCGCCGCTGCAATTCACGGCTTCCAAATTCAGGTATTCGACCCCCTCGCGAGCGGCAACGGCTACCCCCTGGGCCGTGGCGGCATACTCCCTGAAGCGGGGCGGATCCTTAAACAGGACGGCGAAGGGCGCCTTGTCACCAGGAAGGATGAGGTTCAGCTCGGTGAAGGATGACTCCGTCGCCACCATCTGCCCCTCTTCGTCGTACAGCGAGACGACCACCCGGACCCCCTCGACGTTTACCCCCGATGTGTTCTCCGCCTCCCCCAGGAACCACAGGCTACCCACCGGCGTCTCGTAGGGGTTGATCTTCGATACCTCGATGGAGACCAGCGAGGGCTCAAGGGTCGGCCTCCCCTCGAGGGGTATGATCAGCTCCTGTCCCACCTGTAACAGCCTGGGGGCGGCGATAGCGTTCGCCTCCTGAATTGAACTGACACTGACCCCATACTGCTTGGCTATCTCTATCAATGTGTCGCCCCTCTGCACGACGTAGGTCACCGTCGGCAAGGGCGTGGGCGTGAGGGTAGGCCATGGCGACGAATCGCTTCGCCTGAGGGGATGGGCAAGGCTATCTGTGGGAGAGGGGATCACCATAGGCGTAGATATGGCGCCTATGGGGAGCTTGAGCGTGGGCGTATGGGTGGGAGAGGGAGTCGCCTCCCCACAGCCGAATAGGAACAACGTTGCCAGCGAGAGGATGATGGCTTTTCTCATCTTTTTCCTACCCATAGGCTACTAGGGGGCGTCCTCTTGTGCAGCCGACCTGCCAAGACGGGGCGTAGACGCCCCTGCGTAGCGGGCGGCAAAGAGGATCATCTTTTAATGGACGATGTTGAGGGTCGCTACCCAGAGGAGCGCCTGGACGAGGATGGCGGCGGCGAAGAGCAAGTAAGCGGCGAGCCTCTCCCTGCTGAAGACCCAAAATCCTAATACGGAGTTGAGGAGCAACATGATCAGCCCACAGGCAGGGAGTAGAAGTATCTCGCTGCGGGGGCCGATGCGGACGACCTGGCCGAGGGCATCGAAATGGAGGGGGAGAAACCTCGGCAGAGTGGGGTATATCGAGCAGATGTAAGCGAAGAGGGCCGCATTGGCCACAGAGCCGAGGGCGAGGAGGAGGTGAGATATCCGATCGCGCCAGAAGGGGAGGGTGACGAAACGCGCCTGAATAGACCTTTGGCGCAGTGGGCGGATGGGGCCCAGGCGGCGCCTGAGCTCGAAGTCAGCGAGGAACCCCTTGGGATCAGAAGGGGAGATGCCGTAGGTAATGGTGGGGGGCACCTGATGAACACTCTCCCCTCCAGTGGCAGGCAGCGAACCTTCTCCCAGAATGGTAAGGCCCTGCCCTTTCATCAGAAAGGGAGAAGGCTCGCTGGGGCTTCGCCCTTCGATTATAGGGAGAGGGTTCGTCACCAGGAGGAGCTGATCCCTGAGGGGGCGGGTGGAATAGGAGAGGACGAGGCCGAGCCCCTCGACCTGGCCATAGGCGATATGGTAACCCGGCCACTTTATCCCTTGCATCTTGACTTCCTCTCCGATAGTCTCGCCGCGAACCACTCGCGTGATGCGGTTCAGGGGGATGATCTGTCTCGTCCCAGCCCAGACGATTACCAGCCCGTTTCGGTCCAGGAGGTAACGCAGGTTGAAGAGGCCATAGAGCCAATAGCCGAGGGTGGCGAGAATGGGCAAGCTGAGAACGACCAAGAGCCCCTCGAAGAAAGATAAGAGTGTGATGGGGCTATGAGTTAGATGGAAAAGCGATAACCCATCGAGGGCGAGCACCAAAAGGGCCATAGCAAGGCCCATTGCCGCACCCTTAAGACGGCTGGGCTTCCACTTTGCCACAGTCTCCTCCCTTCAGCAAAACAGCAACGCTCGTATTGGAGTAGCGTGCGCAGTCACCCCATCTGGACGCGATGAACTTTGCCCCCACC
>CAYQVA010000221.1:0-3014 GCA_964420815.1 uncultured Anaerolineae bacterium | reverse complement strand
GCGCTCATCTTCGCCACGGCTTCCGGGCGGCCCACGTAGGGGTCGTGCGGGTCGAAGCCCCTCAGGTCCGCAGGGCGCAGGGGGAGGGCCACCAGGCCGGAGATGGGGTGGATCGACCAGGGCGCCCGTATGAGGCCCTTGACCTTGTAGGTCGTGTGCGCCTCAAGCGTCCTCGGGCCTAGTCGCTCCATGACGAGGGCCGTCCAGGCCCTCCCGACATCCGTGAAGTCCTCTGGCCTGAAGTGGGCCTCTAGGTAGGGCGTCCCGGCGTCCCGGCCGTAGGGGTAGCGCCAGGGGACGGTTACGTGGAAGCCCCTCCGCCCGGAGAAGACCACGTAATACGGGAGCGACCACTCGTCGTAGAACTCCGCTATGGCTAGGGCGTCGTGCCAGGCGTCCTCAGGCGTGAGGCCCTTCTCCTCCTTGGCATCCAAGTCGAGCGTTATGTCGAAGCCCCAAGTGAGCCAGAACCTCCTGAGCGATACCGGGCGCCCGTCGAGGGTCTTGGCCACGTACTGGAGGGAGCCGAAGAGGTGCCAGCCCTCCTTGTAGCCGTAGTGCCACTTGAGCTTGCGCCACAGGACGCCTATCCGCCCGCAGTTTATGTAGCGGTGCGCCCTCTGGCCCGCCTTGGCCAGGCGCCTCGTGGGGACGAAGGCGAGTTCCCGGGGCCTTATGAACTTGAAGATTTCCCATACCATCTGGGGGTTGTTCTTGTAGAAATCCCATATCCAGGTCATGCCCCCGCCCCCTTCTCCCACTTCTCGTGGAAGAGCGTGTCCACCCACTCCAGGAGGCCGAGGCGCCACTTCACGATGTCGTTCGTGAGTCTCAGGGGGTCATCAACGCCAGCCAAGAAGCGCACGCCGAGGTCGAACTCCGGCCAGGGCCAAGGCCTCAGGATGCGGACGTGCCAGCCGTGCTCCGTGCGCTCCCACTCCGGGGGGCCGAAGAGGGCGGCCCTCATCACGGCCCTCCTGAGCGCCTTGGGGTCGGGGTCATCCACGTCCAGGCCGATGCGCTCCCTCCGGGCCAGCAGGCGGCCCGCCCACACGGGGCAGTCGGGCACGTATTCCTCCGGAACCTCCACGTAGCCGACCCAGACGAAGGGGTGCGCCCTCTCCCGGTAGAACCAGGTATCCTCGTCGAAGGACACGGCCTCCCTCCTCTCCCCGCAGGAGGGGACCTCGCCCATCCGGGCCAAGTCCCGCCAGTCCAGGCAGGCCCAAGGCCACTCGGAGCGATAGCCAGGCACCACGGCGAGGCCATCCTCGTAGCCAGCCTTCCAGCAGGGCTCGTGGTCCATGCCCTCGAACCAACCCTTGCGCCAGTTCCTGACGGGGACGAAGGGGTCGAACATGCCCTCGGTTTCCCGTATGTAGCTCCAGACCCAGAAGAGGCGGTCCTCCCACGTAACCACCCTTGTCCAATCGCCCCCGTGCTCCGACACGAATTCCAGGAAGCCGATGGCCTCCTCGACAGCGTATATGCCGAGTTCGTAGAGCATCACCATGTCCATCACGGCCTCCACGAACCTCTTGAGCATGGGCGTGATGGCCTTGTCTAGGGGGAGCGCCACCCTCACCCTAAGCTCGAAGAAGCGCTCGTTCCCGGGCTGGACGTACTCGTAGTACTTGGCGAACTCCACGACCCGGTAGCCAGGCAGGCGTGCGAAGCGCTCCTCTATGCGCTCTATGATCCCCTCAAGGCGCCTCACGTATCGCTCCCTCACGACCTCGGCCCACTCTGGCCGCCCCAGCTCCTCCAGGCGGTCGGCCACCTCGGACAGGAACTCCTTCTCCGCCTCCTTGACGCCCACCACGTCGTCCTTGGCCACCTTGGCCTGCCTGAACAGCGGGCCAGGGAGCCACTCCAACTCCTCCGGGACCTTCAACTTCCTCAGCGTCTCGATCCTGCGGATGAGACTGAGCATGGCCTCCGTCTCGGCCAGTATCTCCTCTGCATAGCGCCTCGTCTCGGGGAGACAGGCCAAGATGGCTATCTCGCGGAGCAGGCGGGCCCGGACCCTCTCCCTCTCCTCCGGGGCCATGCGGGCCGTGGCCCTGAGGAGGCGGACGTAGCCCGCCAAGCGCTCCCTCCTGAGCCAACGGTAGAGGAGACGGAGGAGGGCGGCCCTCTTCCGCTCGAAGTAGTAGCGGGCCTCGCCCAACAGGCGCCTGTTCCTCCCCACGACGCCACGCAGGTAGTCGAGGAACGAGGAGACCGCCCCCCTGAGGCGCCTCTCGTGGGCGGACACGGCCATTACCCGCCCCTCTCTATCGCCCTTATCTCGTATCTTACCATCAGCACGCCTCTCCAACCGCATCTGTCGCACATCAAGTAGCGCATTCCTGCGTCCTCTTGGACGTTACCGCACGCTGGGCACCGCCAACGCACACATACGTCCTCATATACTACCTCCAATATCTCCGCTTTCTCCGCCTTCTCCTCGCTCACGCCAACCCCTCCCTTTCGAGCTTCTCCCTCTCGGCTTTCTCCACGAAGGAGGACAGACTCCGTATCACGTTCCTGCGTTTCAGGTCGTCGAGTTTCTCCTTCAGGTCCACCGCCATCAGGAGCGACACGAGAACCTTCCCCACGCCCGACCACCCGGTGGCTATATGCCTATATGGCTATATAAGCCTTTCGCCTTGGTAGTGGGCTAAATCTTTATTGGCCGTGAGCCCAAGGGACACGGGGATTGGTCATGAGCCGTGAGCGTGATATGAGCAAGGAGGAGATCAAGGAAGAGCTTGAGCGGGTGAGGGCCGAGCGTGTCTGGACAGAGAAGCTGGCCCGGGAGGCGCCCACCGTGGAGGAGGCCTACGAGGAGACCATGCGGGAGATGTTCTTCAGGAGGGCGTCCGGGAGGGGGGTGCTCGTAACGGAGGGCGACTTCGCCCGCTTCTGGGAGGAGAAAGGGCGCCCCCTAGCGGAGAGGAAGGCCACGATGGAGGAGATAGTGGAGGAGATAGACGCCTGGCTGGACGAGCTGGCCAGGAGGGCCAAGCCCA
>CAYQVA010000220.1:0-3043 GCA_964420815.1 uncultured Anaerolineae bacterium | reverse complement strand
TCACCTCGCCGGAGAACATCGAACGGGCGCTGGCGGGAGAGACGGGGACGAGGATTGTACCCTGACCATCTTGCATTGCCGACCAAATTGATGTATAATAGAGTCAGTTAACAATCCTAAAGCCGCGTGGGGTCGGCCCCCCGCTCTCTTGAGTGTGGAAAGGAGGTGGGGCGAAGAGGGCAATTGGGCGATGGCATCCAGATGCCGTCGGCTCCGCAGGGTTAATGGGTCCTCAGGCGATGGCCGTTTGATAACGGCTATCGCTCCAGTCGTTCCGAAGGAGGATAGGATCATGAAAAGGTTTAGTTATTTGTTGCTCGTCATTGCCCTGCTGCTCGGCTTGATGGCGGCCTCGTGCCGTCCCGCAGCCACGCCGACGCCGGAGGTAGTCATCGGAGCCATATACCCCCTGAGCGGCGCCCTGGCCCCCACGGGCGAAGTCCTCAAGGGTGGGGTCGAGTTGGCGGTGGAGATCATCAACGGAAAGTACCCCGACCTCAACCTCCCTCTGGCCGCCGAGGAGGGCCTGCCGAATTTGGGCGGGGCCAAGATCAAGGTCATCTTCGGCGACCACGAGGCCTCCCCGGAGAAGGGAATGAGCGAGGCGGAGAGGCTCATCACCGAGGAGAACGTGGTGGCCCTCCTGGGCTGCTACAACAGCTCCGTCACCGCCACGGCCAGCGAAGCCGCCGAGAGGCACAAGATCCCCTTCGTCAACGCCTCCTCGACCTCCCCTATACTGCACACCCGAGGCTTCAAGTACTTCTTCCGCACCACCCCCCACGACAGGACCTTCGCCGAGAACTTCTTTGATTTCCTGAAGGACCTCAAGGAGAAGAAGGGCATTGAGGTCAAGACCTTGGCCATCGTTTACGAGGACACCCTTTGGGGGGCGGACGTGGGCAAGGCCGAGAAAGAGCTGGCCGAGAAATATGGCTACGAGGTGGTGGCTGACATCCCCTACGAGCACAAGACGGCCGAGGTGACCAGTGAGGTCATGAAGCTCAAGGCGGTCAACCCCGACACGGTGATGATGGCCTCTTACATTTCCGACGCCATCCTCTTCCAGAAGACCTTCAAGGACCTGGACTTCAACCCGCCCGCCATCCTGGCCATGGACGCCGGCCACATTGACCCCTCCTTCCTGGGGACCTTGGGTGCGGACGGCAACTACGTCCTCAGCCGGGAGGTGTGGGCGCTGGACCTGGCCGTCAAGAAGCCCATGATCGAGACGGTAAACGACATGTTCAAGGAGCGCGTCGGCAAGGACATGGACGGCAGCTCCGCCCGCGCCTTCACGGGGATGTTGGTCCTGGCCGACGCCATCAACAGGGCCGGTTCCACCGATCCGGAGGCCATCCGTAAGGCCCTGCGGGAGACGGACATCCCCGGCGACATGCTCATCATGCCCTGGGAGGGCATCAAGTTCGATCCGGAGACGGGGCAGAACCTGCTGGGCAGGGGCATCATCGTTCAGGCTCAGGAGGAGAAATATTACACCGTCTGGCCCTTCGAGCTGGCTTCCAGGGACATCATCTGGCCCATGCCCAAGTGGAGCGAGAGATAGCAGGCTATGCCGGTCCGAGGGCTAGGGGCTGGACCTATCCAGTCCCTAGCCCCCGCCAATTGCTAGGCGAGGTGATGGGATGACACCCCAGGTCACCATACTGACCCAAACCCTCATCAGCGGCCTCCTGGTGGGCTTCATGTTCTCCCTGATAGCCGTGGGACTGACCCTTATCTACGGCGTGGTGGACATCGTCAACTTCGCCCACGGCGAGTTCCTGATGCTCAGCATGTACGCCGCCTTCTGGCTTTACGAATATTTCTCCCTCGACCCCCTCCTCTCCCTGCCCTTGTGCACCCTCCTCCTCTTCCTGGTGGGCGTCGCCACCTACAGGCTCATCATCAGGAGGATTCTCACCGCCCCCATGCTGGCCCAGATATTCTCCACCTTCGGTTTGATGGTTTTCCTGCGCAACCTGGCCCACTTCCTCTGGAGCCCGGATTATCGGATGATAAAAGACCCTCTCTTAAGCGGCCGGTTGGAGGTGTTCGGCATCTTCATCAGCATCCCCCAAGTCGCGGCGGCCCTGGGAGCGGTGCTCACCACTGGCTTCGTCTATTGGTTCGTCACCAAGACGGAGACGGGAAGGGCCCTCCAGGCCACAGCCGAGGATAAGGAGGCGGCCGCCCTGATGGGCATAAACAGCGACCGCATGTTCGCCCTGGCCTGGGGGATAGGAGCGGCCTGCGTGGGTGTGGCGGGAGCCCTTCTGGCCAATTTCTACTTCATCTTCCCCGAGGTGGGCGACATCTTCTGCCTGACCGCCTACGTGATCGTGGCCCTGGGCGGCTTCGGCAGCATCCCCGGGGCCTTCATTGCCGCCTTCATCGTCGGCCTGATCCAGGTTCTGGGGGGCTTTTTCCTCGCCCCGGCCCTTAAATCGGTGGTCGTCTTCCTCATCTACCTGGCGGTGGTGATCCTCAGGCCGCAGGGGCTCCTAGGGAAGTGGTAAGAAAGGTTGGAAGAGGATCAAGGGATAGGGAATAGAGGCTTTAGGAGTGGCTGATGGTCAACGAAAGGATAAAGCGCTTCGCTTTGCAGCGGATATCCTGGCCTGCGGTCGCCTTGGCGGCGGTGACGGTCTTCGTCCTTGCCTTTCCTTTCTTCTTCACCCGCCCCTTCCCCCGACGGGTGATGATCCTCATCTTCCTCTTCGCCATGCTGGGCCAGGCCTGGAACATCGTAGGCGGCTACGCCGGCCAAGTCTCCCTCGGCCATGCCGTTTTCTTCGGGATGGGGGCTTACACCTCCACCATGCTCGTCGCCCGCTGGGGCGTGAACCCCTGGCTGGGGATGCTGGCGGGCGCGGCGGTGGCGGTGATTGTCTCGGCGATCATCGGCTATCCCTGCTTCCGGCTGAAAGGGCACTATTTCGCCATCGCCACCATCGCCGCTGGCGAGATCGTCCACATCCTCTTCGTGAACTGGGATTGGGTGGGAGGGGCGAGGGGCATCTTCGTTCCCCTGGTCGAGGAG
>CAYQVA010000219.1:2087-3064 GCA_964420815.1 uncultured Anaerolineae bacterium | reverse complement strand
AGGGGACCTCCCCAGGAGAGTCGCTCCCCCTAACTCCGTATAGCAGGTCTTTCTGTTTCGGCGAGCCACGTCGCCCGCCATTTGTCGCCTTTACTCTTCCTCCTCTGTCGGCATCTTGAATCCTTCAGGCAAAAGGGCACCTTCCAGATTCGCCCTGTCTAAGTTGGCTTTCTCCAGATTCTTAACATCTCTCAGGTTGGCCTCGTTTAAGTTGGCCGCTTGAAGATTTGCGCCCTCTAGGTTAGCTCCTTGGAGTTTTGCTTGCCACAGCTTGGTTCCTTTAAGGTGCGCATTAACTAGGTCAGCCCCTCGAAGGTCTGCGTTGCTCAGGTCGGCACCGTGAAGTTTTGTGCCTACAAGGTTAGCGTCCTTTAGATTCGAGCCGTCTAGGTTAGCCTCTTTGAGATTTGCGTACAACAGTTTAGCCTCTTGGAGGTTTGCGTGCCACAGGGTGGCCCCTTGGAGGTCTGCGGCTGTCAGATCAGCCCCTGCCAGGTCAATTTCTATGAGGTAAGCCCGCGTCAAGATGGTGTTTCGTAAGCTATCTTTTCTGCCCTTCTCAGCCCACTCCAGGGCCGTTTTTATATCCTGTTCACGCTTCCGCCGTCTTTCTCGCCTCTCAGCCCGCCAGTCCTCGGTTAGAGCTTCCACGACACCTCCAAGTATAGCCCCCACTATACCGAGGAAGCCACCGACTACAGCACCAACCAAGGCACCGATTATGGCCGCTTGTAGCTCACTACTCATTTTTGATCCTGCCTTCTATGCTGGGCTTGTAGCAGCCACGTTGCCTGCTACATGTCACCTCTTTTAGCTTCTGATTATGGGTGTAACCGGAAGCTGGCCGCTCAAGCCACAGCCTAGAACGTGGCGATGAACTGTAAGAGAAAGCCAACCACGAACAGCACAGCACCTACCGCAAGAGAGCGCTGGCGGATATGCTTGTCATCAGCCATCCTCAGCAGCAAAGGCCGTAC
>CAYQVA010000219.1:0-2077 GCA_964420815.1 uncultured Anaerolineae bacterium | reverse complement strand
TAAGCACCAACGCAAACCCTCCCGCTGCCATTATCCACACCATCAACGGCAGCACCGCTTCTGGCGGCCAAGGGGCTTTCTCCAACACGAATATCATCACCACGACTTCCCATACCACCACCACCCAGAGCAACAACGCCCGTCGCAACACTGCCTCTAACACCTTCGCCACCGCTAGCGATGCCACCAACGCCACCACCAGTAGCAAGAATGTCTCCCATCCCGCCAGTATCCCGCAGAACGCCGCCCATCCCACCACAAACACTAACAACAGCAAAATCACCAACACCAACGGCAACCTGCTTAATCCCCTTTCTAACACCCGCTCTAACGCTCTCAGCCGCTCCTCACCCAATATCTCTGGCGCTGCAAACCAGAACGACAGGAATTCAAACAGTATGCCCAAGCGGTTGACCCACTCCATGTTGTGCGCTCCCTGTGAGGGCCTCTATCCCCTCACTCTGTAAATCCTCACCCTCTCGTTCTCGTAAGCCACCTCCAACTCCCCCTCGCTGCACCATCTCATCGAACTTGGCCAGGCCGGCGGGGTCGTAGACGGTGCGCTCCAGTTGGCCGATGTAGAAGTCGCCAGCACATTGGCCCAAAAAACCATCTTCCCAAAACCATCAACGAGGTAAAGACACCCCCCTTCTTTCCGCCTTCAGCTCAACCCTCCACCAACTTCCGCAGGAACTCGCCGGGCGTGGCAATCTTCAGCCCTAATCTGGCATCTCGCACCTTCTCGGTCATGAAATGCCTCCGATCCAGCGTGAGGAGGATGTCGGTTCCGCTCTTCAAGGCCGCCGCAAGAACATGCGCATCCTTCTCGCCAACGATAGGCTCGCAAGCTGCGATCTCCTCGGGTGTGGGAGGCGCTTCGAGGGTCGGATCGAGTTCGGCGAGGCCCTGGTAGAACCGCAGCAGGGCCTCTGCTCCCAGCTTGCGATGGATGTTCCTCTCCGCCTCCAAGAGGACGAGCTTCGTGCACACGGCATGGAAGCGCCCTCGTTTGCAAAGCTCTAATACCAAAGAAGAGCCTCCCTCGGAGGAGCCCGCCGCGGCGATGAAGACGCTGGCATCAATGAAAACCTTGCTTACGCCCATAACCTCTCTTTCACCCTAGGAGCCGACGAACTTTGGCGAGGGTCTCGGGGTCCAGCCTGTCCTCCTCCAAGAAGCGTTGAATTTCCTCGTCCGAGTAATCCCGCAGCAAGGCCTCCCCCTCCGGCACCAGCCGCAAGGGGACGATCTCGATCTTCCCCTCCTTCAGGGTGAGCTGAAGGAAGGTATTCTTGCTGATGTTCAACCGCCGCCGAAACTCCACAGGGATGGTGATCTGCCCCTTGGCTAATGGCTTTACAATCTTAATTAACTCCTGCTCGGCCATCATCGCCTCCGTTTTTCTTCCAAAAGTAGAGATTTCTTAAAAATAGAATATCGCACTTTCAACCTTTTGTCAAATGCTCCCACTCCAATCCCGGCCGTTGCAGCCAGGGGCTGCTTCTCCCCAGGCATCTCATCCTCCCACCCGATAGATCCTCACCCTCTCGTTCTCGTAAACCACCTCCAACTCCCCTCGCCGCACCATCTCATCGAACTTGGCCAGGCCCTTGGGATCATATACGGTGCGCTCCAGTTGGCCGATGTAGATGTAGGAGATGCGCAGCTTGCGGATGAGCTGCAAGGCGCGGTCAATGCTGGGGGTGTTGAAGAACTCCCGCGCCTCGCCGTCCCGCTCCCCTACCTGCCAGGCGTAACGCTGCTCGCTTTGGTGGGCACCGAGGAGGGTGGGGAGGCCGGTGTAGCTGGAGACCCGCAACCCCCCCTCGCGGTAATAGGGGAGGACCGCCTCGGCGATGACCGGCGTCCCCTTCACGTTCTCCAAAAGCCACCGGATGGCCTGATAATCATATTTCAGCTCGATGATATTGCTCGCGTCAGGCCAGGCGTAAGAGCCGACGGTCATATAGGCCATCCCATCTAGGGTGCCGATGGGCGGCCTGGCGCCAGGGAAGCGGTCGTTGACCCGAGCCTGTGTGCCCAGGATAGGATAGACGCAACTGGAGAGGAGGAGGAA
>CAYQVA010000218.1:168-3109 GCA_964420815.1 uncultured Anaerolineae bacterium | reverse complement strand
GCGAGACCATTTGTCAGAGGACGCCACTTTGTAGCGAGAAAGGGATTGATGGGCAAACTGTCGGGTAGCTGAATGGTATATTTTTTAGGCCCTCAAATCCGTCCTCAGCTAGCAATAAGGAGGATGAGCGATGATTAAGGAGTCAGAGCGCTCCGCCCTCGAGGAGAGGATGGCCAAGGTAGAGGGCATCCTGGAACAGATGAATGCGCGGCTGAATCACCTGGAGAGTGATGTGAGCGCCATCCGCCAGGAGATATCTCAGTTGAGGGCTGAGCTCCACACGGATGTCAGGTGGATCATCGGCTTCGTGGTTGGCGCTTGGATAACCCTCATGCTGACGCTATTATTCAGATGGCGCTAAATCATCACCTAGCTTAACTTGCCCACCTTGAGCAAGAGGGCAAAGGCCCAGCTCGCAGGCCGATGCCCTCTTTCGCTATTCCCCCAATTTCAATATCGCGGTGAAGGCCTCCTGGGGGATCTCCACCCGCCCAAACCGCCGCAACCGCTTCTTGCCTTCCTTCTGCCTCTGCAGCAGCTTCCGTTTGCGGGTGACATCGCCGCCGTAGCACTTGGCTAGGACGTTCTTGCGCAGGGCCTTAATCGTCTCCCGGGCGATAACCCGCTTGCCGATGGCCGCCTGGACGGGGACGGCGAAGAGCTGGCGGGGGATGACCTCCTTCAGTTTCTTGACTAAGGACTTGCCCTTCTCGTAGGCCTTATCGCGGTGGACGATGAGGGATAGGGCATCTATGGGTTGCTTATTGACCAGGATGTCCAGCTTGACCAGGTCGCCGGGGCGGTAATCGGCGAGGGTATAATCCAGAGACGCATAGCCCCGCGTGCGCGACTTCAGCTGATCGTAGAAATCCACGATGAGCTCCGAGAGGGGCATCTGGTAGTTTATCAGCACCCGCCGTTCGTCCAGGTACTCCATCCCCTCGAACTCCCCCCGACGGCTGGTCACCAGGTCCATCACCGCCCCGATGTAAGTGGCAGGGGTGTAGATGCTGATGCGCATCCATGGCTCTTGTATCTCGGCGATCTGCCCCGCAGGTGGCAGGTCGGCCGGGTTATTGACGACCACGGTCCTGCCATCTCTGGTGATAACGTGATACTCGACGCTGGGTGCGGTGGCCAGAAGGTTCAGCCCATACTCCCTCTCCAGCCTCTCCTGGACGATCTCCATGTGGAGCAACCCAAGGAAGCCGCAGCGGAAACCGGGCCCCAGGGCCTGGGAGGTCTCCGGCTCATAGAATAGGGAGGCATCGTTGAGGCGCAGTTTGTCGAGGGCGTCCCGCAGCAGGTCATAGTCACGGCCATCTACAGGGTAGAGGCCGGCGAAGACCATGGGTTTGGCGGGCCTATAACCGGGCAATGGGGCCTCAGCGGGAGCATCCGCTGCGGTGATGGTATCGCCCACGGAGCAATCACGCACATCCTTTAGGCCAGTGGCCACATAACCCACCTCGCCGGCGGAGAGCCTCTCCACCGGAGACATCTTCGGTTTGAAGACGCCGATCTCCAGCGCCTCGACCCTCTTCCTGTTGGACATGAGGAGCAATTCCTCGCCCGCGGTCAATTCACCGTCCACGAGGCGGATATAGGCGACGACCCCCTTGTAGGGGTCGTAATGGGAGTCGAAGATGAGGGCGCGGAGTGGCTGCTGGGGGTCGCCCCTCGGCGGGGGGATGCGGTGCACTATGGCTTCCAGGACCTCCTCAGTGCCGATTCCCTCCTTGGCCGAGGCGAGGATCATCTCCTCGGCGGGGATGCCGATGAGCTCCTCGAGCTCCTGGGCGACCTCGTCGGGGCGGGCGGCGGGCAGGTCGATCTTGTTGACTATGGGGATGATGACCAGGCCGTAGCCCAGGGCCATGTAGAGGTTGGCCAGAGTTTGAGCTTGAATCCCTTGGGAGGCGTCAACGACCAAGATGGCCCCCTCGCAGGCGGCCAGGGCGCGGGAGACTTCGTAGGTGAAGTCCACGTGGCCCGGGGTGTCAATGAGGTTGAGCTCGTAGTCCTGGCCATCGCGAGCGCGGTAGATCATGCGCACCGCCTTGGCCTTGATGGTGATCCCCTTCTCCCGCTCCAGCTCCATCGTATCGAGCACCTGCTCCTCCATCTCCTGGGGGCTGATGGTCCCCGTGCGCTCCAAGAGCCGGTCGGAGAGGGTGGATTTGCCGTGATCAATATGGGCGATTATGCAGAAATTGCGGATATGTTGTTGGTCCATGGGTCAAGCACCTACGCAGAAGAACGCTACTACTAGCCTTGTCACACTTTTCCCCTATTTCGCTATGTAAAGTTTCCCAGAGGAACAGCAGCCACGAGAGCTGCTCCATGTAGTCCATGGTAGTCAGCCCCTCGCGCCGCTGATGTCGCAGGCGTTGCCGATGGCGTTGCGGAGTTCGTCTCTGTTCATTTAGTGAATCCAGTGATTTTGTTTCCCCTCAGGTTTGCTTTTCCTACAAACTAAGTTCCCACGAGAGATTTCTAATACCAGAAAGTACAGAAATGTTTACTATAAGTTTCGTAGCTGCGCTATCAATTGGTCCATCGAACTCTATCTTGAAGGATTTCTTTTCACCCGCATCAACGGTGAACATCTGGTGCGCCTCGCTGTCGTGCACCCAGTACTCTTTGCCTCGATCGTCCACGAGTTGGACATCTGAATGGTTGAAACGCAGCACAAACTGCTCACGACTCTCATTCTTGATGTCGAAATGCAAAGTGAACCTGTCATACCAAACGCTGATCTCCTGCCTAAGACTGATGGTCACCCCTGAAACGGGCTGCTTCAAATTGAGTTCCCAAACCACGTTGCTCACACCAGAAATCTGCTTGATGGTCACGGTCAACTTGTTCGCAGTTGGATCAATTGGCCCATCGAACTCTATCTTGAAGGATTTCTTTTCACCCGCATCAACGGTGAACATCT
>CAYQVA010000218.1:0-68 GCA_964420815.1 uncultured Anaerolineae bacterium | reverse complement strand
ATCGTCCACGAGTTGGACATCTGAATGGTTGAAACGCAGCACAAACTGCTCACGATTCTCGTTTTCGA
>CAYQVA010000217.1:0-3252 GCA_964420815.1 uncultured Anaerolineae bacterium | reverse complement strand
ACTTTGACTATTCCGCCCTCGATGACCTTGGCGAAGATGCCCTCTCGAGGCATGACGCAGTCGCCCGCTATCTCGTAGATGGCGCAGCGGTCGTGGCAGACCTTGCCGTGCTGGGTGATCTCCAACACTACTTCTGAGCCCACGCGCGCCCGCGAGCCTATAGGGAGGGAGAGGAGGTCAATGCCCTGGGTGGTGAGGTTCTCGGCGAAGCTGCCGGGGCCCACGTTAAGCCCCTTAGCGCGCATCTTCTCGATGCTCTCCATGGCCAAGAGGCTCACCTGTCGGTGCCAGTCGGCTGCGTGGGCGTCCCCAACGAGGCCCCAATCCACCCTCAGCTCGGCTTCCCCCACGTTTCTCTTGCGCGTTCCCTTCTTCTTGCTGGTGCAGACGGCGACAATGGTTCCCTCCATGCCTCAGATCCTTTCAATGTTATCACCTGCTGATTTCATAGCTTCCAAAGCCAATAGCGCTGCTCCGGTGGCTGGGTCGTAGCGGGGGAAGATGATTTCGGCTTTGGAGGCGACAGCCGCGATGGACTGGGTGAGGGGCTCCAACAACGCTGCCCCGGATTTGAAGACCCCACCCACCAAAACAACCTCGAAATCCTCATCCTCCATCCCTAACCCCCTGATCACCGCAGTCGCCGCTAAGCCCAATTCCTGGCCCGCCCATCTCAAAATGTCAATGGCCACCGCGTCCCCCTTCCTGGCCGCCTCGGCCACTATCGGCGCCAGGCTGGCGATGTCGTCCACGCCGAAGCCCTCGAGGTAGAGCAGGCTGAAGAGGTCTTCCACCTTGGACGCTCCCAGATGGGCTAGCAGGCGCTCTCCCAGGCTGGTGGAGGGGCCTCGGCCATCGTAGGCGCGGGCGGCGGCGCGCAGGGCTGCCTGGCCGATGGCATAGCCGCTTCCCTCATCCCCCAGGAGATAGCCCCAGCCGCCGGCCCGTCGCTCCTCCCCTCGGGCGTTGACTCCGTAGGCGATGGAGCCCGTGCCCGCGATGATCACCACCCCCTCCAGCTTGCCGATGCCTCCCACCAAAGCCGCCACCGCATCGTTGTAGACCAGGATATGGGGGAAGCGATGGATCTGGCGGACGATGTCGCAGATGACGGCCTCATCCTGGGGACGATCCGCACCAGCCATGCCCAGGCAGATGGCCCCCACAGCGTCCAGGGGGAGATTCGCCATCGTCAGAGCCCCTCGTATGGCCTGCTCGATGGATTCCTTAGCCCGCTCGACGCCCACGTTCTGGTGGTTCGAGGGCCCGCCTAAGCCACGCCCCAGCTCCCTCTTCCCTTCGTCCAGGAGAACACAGGTGGTCTTCGTCCCCCCACCGTCTACGCCTAAAACGCAGTTCTTACGCTCAGTCAACTTCCTTCCTCGCTTACTCGATCTTCGTGCCGCACTGGCTGCAGAACCTGGAGCCGGCGGGGAGCGTCGCCTGACATTTGGGGCAAGCCGCAGCCTCGATCCGCGCTCCACAGTTGCTACAGAACCTCGATCCGATGGGTATCAGCGCCGCACAGGCGGGGCAGGTCATTTGAGCGCCCCCCTTCATCGCCTTGACTATCATGTCAGCCATCACGGCCCCCAGGCCGATCCCAGCGCCAAGGCCCAGGCCAAGGAGTATGCTTTTGGTGAAATCATCCCTTTGCATGACAGGCCCTTTATTCCAGGACTATCTCCCCGCTTTTGCCCCCGCTCTTGCGGACCAGGCGGATGTTGGTGATGTGCATTGCTCGATCCACGGCCTTACACATATCGTAGATGGTGAGCGCAGCAGCGCTGACCGCGACAAGGGCCTCCATCTCAACGCCGGTCTTGCCGGTGGTCTTCACGGTTGCCGTGATCCCGATGGAGGCCCTGTTCCCCTCAGCCCCTTCAGGCTCCTCAGTCTCTTTGAAGTCAAAGGCCAAACCCACATGAGTGAGCAGCAACGGATGACACATTGGTATAAGCTCGTGGGTGCGCTTGGCGGCCATGATCCCCGCCACCTGGGCCACAGCCAGGACATCGCCCTTAGGGATGCCTCCCTCTTGGATCAGGGCCAACGTCTCCGGCTTCATCGTTATCTCGCCCTTGGCCACAGCCAGCCGCTCGGTATCGGGCTTCCCTCCGACATCAACCATTCGCGCTCGACCCTTTTGATCCAGGTGCGTCAATTTCATCTTCAGCCTGGCTCCTTTCAAAGGAATTATAGCACAGGAAGCGACCATCTTCAAGCGCCGTCTTAGACAGCTCTCCCCCTGCGGAGGAAAGTCAGGCTTTATTTTATCCAGGATTTGTAGTATAATTCTTGCAGGGATTCCAAGCGAAGGCGGATAGCGATGCTTAAGCGATCGAGGAAGGTAGAGCAGAGCCTGACCCGCACCCGGCAATCGTTCTTCGGGCGGATAGCTGGGCTCTTCGGCCGTAACGAGGTCACCGAGGAGCTGTGGGGCGAGCTGGAGGAGCTGCTCATCCAGGCCGACGTGGGCGTGGCCACGACTATTGATTTAGTGGGGAAGCTGCGGGAGAGGGTAGCTCAAGAGCGTATCCGCGAGGCGGCAGCAGTTAAAGCTTTGTTGCGGGAGGAATTGGTCGAGATATTGAAGCCGGATGCGAGGAAAGGGGTGCCGGACGCCAGGCCATTGCTGGTCATCCTGGTGGTGGGGGCCAATGGAACGGGCAAGACGACGAGCATTGCCAAGCTAGCGCATTATTACCAGGGGCAGGGGAAGAAAGTCATCCTCGCCGCGGCTGATACTTTCCGTGCCGCAGCCATTGACCAGCTCAAGCTCTGGGGCGAAAGGCTCGGCGCCGACGTCATCGCCCACCAGCTGGGGGCCGACCCCAGCGCCGTGGTCTACGATGCCATCCAAGCCGGCCTGGCCCGCAAGGCGGGGGTGCTCATCGTTGACACGGCCGGACGTTTGCACACCAAATACAACCTCATGCAGGAACTCAAGAAGATGCGCCGTGTGGCCGGCAAGAGGCTCCATGGGGCGCCCCACGAAACCCTCCTCGTCCTCGATGCCACCACAGGCCAAAACGCCCTCGCCCAGGCCAGGTATTTCGATCAGGCCGTAGATGTGACGGGCATCTTTTTGGCCAAGCTGGACGGCACGGCCAAAGGGGGCATCGTCTTCGCCATCGCTAAGGAGCTGGGCATCCCCATCCGTTTCCTCGGCACGGGCCAGGAGCTGGACGACCTAGCCGAGTTCAACGCGGAGGAGTTCGTGGCAGGATTGCTTGGCTGATGGCGTATCGC
>CAYQVA010000216.1:0-3252 GCA_964420815.1 uncultured Anaerolineae bacterium | reverse complement strand
AGGGGACCTCCCCAGGAGAGTCGCTCCCCCTAACTCCGTATAGCAGGTCTTTCAGAGTTAAAGCATAGATGGATTCGCTAAGCGCTGCTGGCATCTAGTCCGCGCTAGCTCACCCTTTCAGAACCAAGCGCGAATCATTTGCTTGCCAATATATTTCACCATATGGCTCCAAACCTTCCTCTTCCAGTCGTTCTTGGAAAGGAGCCCCCTGGCCAGCTTCAGGGGGTCGAGGTAGTAGTTGGAAAAGCACCAGTAGTACCAGGAGGCGAGCTGCCTACGGGAAAGATGTTCAGTGGGCATAATAGCGTGGGCCATGTCATATTTGGAGTAATCGCGGACCTCCAACCAACCCTTGGACTTCGCTTCCTCGTAGACATCGGTGCCGGGGAAGGGGGTGAAAAGGGTGAAGATGGGGAAGTCAATATCCAGCCACTTGGCATAGCGGACCTTGTGCGCGATCGAGGAGGGGTTGTCCTTCCTCGTGCCCACGATGATGAGCCCTTGCGAGACGATGTCATGCCGTCGCAGGAGCTCGATGGCTTCCCTCACCTGCTCGGTAGTCAAGTGCTTCCTGAAATCCTCCAACTCATCATCGGTCGAGGTCTCCACCCCGATCTGCACCATCAAGTTCCCCGATTTCCTCATCAGGGGCAGCAGGTCCTTGTGCTTTATCACTAGGTCGGCCCGCCCTTGGTAATACCAGCGGATGTCGAGGCCTCTCTCCAGTATACCCTCGCAGATGCGGCGCATGTGCTCTCCGTCCACGTTGAAGCAGTCGTCGCCGAACCAGAAGCTCTCCCGGCCGTATCTCTTGTGCAGAAGCTCCATCTCATCCACCACTATCTCGGGCTCCCTGGGCCGCCAGCAAGCTCCCCAAAACCTCCACTCGGAGCAGAAGGTGCACTTGTGGGGACAGCCCCTGCTGGCGAGGATGGTGGTGAACCTGCCGAAGACGGTGAAGTGGTACTTATGCATGGGGAGTAGATGGTAGGCGGGCGGGGGAAGCGCGTTCACGTCCACCAGCGGCGGGGAGAGCGTCTGCACAACCTCGCCATCCCTGCGGAAGGCTATCCCCCTCACCTCCGTCAAATCGCCGTCCTCCTCCAGGCAGCGGATCAAATCCACCAGGCTCCGTTCACCCTCCCCCCGCACGACCACGTCTACCTCAAGGTGCTCCCGCAGCGTCTCCCCGGCGGCGAAGGTGACATGGGGCCCGCCCAGAACGGTCACGATTTCCGGATTCACCCTTTTAGCTGCCTGCATGACCCCCAGGGCCTGGTGGAAGAAGGGGGTCATGGCTGTTGCTCCAACCACATCGGGCTGTGTTTCTCCGATGAAATCCTCCAGCTCCGACCAGCCCATCTCCGAGGCGTTGCAGTCTATCAGGTTGACCTTGATACCCTCTTTCTCCAGGACGGCAGCCAATTGGGCCAGGCCCAGCGGTGGGGCGACACAATCTCCCATCAGCTCCCATATCCTTTTGGGGGGCTCGACGAGCAGGACTTTCACCTCGACCTCTATTTGTAGCCGATGTCGTCGGCTATGGTGCTGGAATAATAGTTTCGCTGCCAGACTGGGGTGCCCAGGGGCTTACGCATTGATACGATGGTTTGCAGTGTAGCAGAGAAAGGGTATTTTGTCAACTTATTGCAGGTGGGGACTTGACAAAATGAGAGAGATAGTATAAAATATCAATGACAAGGGGGGACCAGCCGAGGTAGCTCAGTTGGTAGAGCACGTGACTGAAAATCACGGTGTCCGCAGTTCGATTCTGCGCCTCGGCACTCTTCGCCAATTGCGTATCGTTGATCGCCTATCGCCGCTCCCTGATTGTAGCGACGCGCGATAAGCGATCTGCGAATGGTGCGGAAGTGGCTCAGCGGTAGAGCATCTCCTTGCCAAGGAGAGGGCCGCGGGTTCGAATCCCGTCTTCCGCTTCATTTCTTCGGCGACGTAGCCAAGTGGCTAAGGCAGGGGTCTGCAAAACCCCGATCGCCGGTTCGAATCCGGCCGTCGCCTTAATCACTGAAAAGATGAAGGAAACCAGGCACTGAAAAGAGGGCCCAATCCCCATCGTCAGTGTCTTTATTTTTCATCACCCCCCAGTGTCTCAGTGCGTGGGGCGGTGGCGAAACGGCATACGCTGCAGACTTAAAATCTGCTGGAGTTCACCTCCATGTGGGTTCGAATCCCACCCGCCCTATAACGAAAACTCTCTCCGAAAGTATGGGGGCAAGCATAGGAAGAGCAAACCGTTGTCCAAGGCCCAAAAACGGAGAGAGTTTTCGTTAACAAGAAGCGGTCAAAAGGCCGCTTTTTTGTTGGGTGCTTGTCACAGAGGGCGAAAGCTGGTATAATGGTATCAGACCGGAGGCTGGGATGGGTCTGCAGATAGGCATCGTTGGGTTGCCCAATGTAGGCAAGTCGACCGTCTTTAACGCCCTGACTGGGGCGGAGGCAGAGGTTGCTAGCTACCCCTTTACCACCATCGCCCCCAATGTGGGCGTAGCAGAGGTGCCCGATGAGCGGCTCCAGGATATCGCGGCCATAGTCAGCCCGGAGAGGGTGGTCCCCACAACCATTGAGTTCCTGGACGTCGCTGGCCTGGTGAAAGGGGCCAGCCAAGGCGAGGGGCTGGGAAACCAGTTCCTGGGATATATCCGCGACGTTGATGCCATCGCCATGGTGGTGCGTTGTTTCAGGGACCCGGAGATCCCGCATGTCACGGAGGCCCTCGACCCCAAGGATGACATCGAGACGATCGACCTGGAGCTGATCCTGGCTGACCTGGCCACTGTTGAACGGCGCCTCGAGAAGGTCAAGAGGGCCATCAAGGGGCGGAAGGGGGGCTATGAAGCCGAGTTAGACTTCCTCAGCCGCCTCCACGACCACTTGAGCGCTGGTAGCGCGGCGCGGGATTTCCCTCTGGAGGCCGAGGAGGAGGGGATGCTGCACAATCTACGCCTCCTAACAGCGAAGCCGATGCTCTACATCGCCAACGTTGGCGAGGAGGACCTCCCTGGAGGGGGCAGCTTGGCCGGAGTGGTAGCCCAGGTAGCCAGGGCCGAGGGGGTGGAATCGGTGACCATCTGTGCTAGGCTGGAGGCGGAACTGGCTGACTGGGCGCCCGCCGAGGCACAGGCCTACCGCGCTGAACTCGGCCTCGAGGAATCAGCCATCCAACAGTTGATCAAAGCCAGCTATTCGTTGTTGAACCTCATTACCTTCTTCACCACCACTGGGGGGAGGGAG
>CAYQVA010000215.1:0-3256 GCA_964420815.1 uncultured Anaerolineae bacterium | reverse complement strand
TCGGCCGCACTGAGGCGGGTGGGCGCTTGATCAGGTTCTCGCCCCCCATCGAGCCGCTCCTGGACGAGCTAGGCATCGTCCCTTTGCCCCCTTACATCCATGAACAGCTTGAGGATGTGGAGCGCTACCAAACGATCTACGCCAGGGTCCCGGGCTCGGTGGCCGCGCCGACAGCGGGGCTCCACTTCACCCCTGAACTGATGAAGCGCATCGAGGGGATGGGTGTGAGCTTCGCTTTCATTACCCTGCATATCAGCCTAGATACCTTCCGCCCTGTGCGGGAGGAGAACGTCGAGGACCACAAAATGCACAGCGAGTACTGCGAGCTGAGCCCGGAGGTGGCCGAGCAGCTCAACCGAGCCAGGGCCGAGGGCGGGCGCATCATAGCCGTGGGAACGACCTCGGTCAGGGTGTTAGAGACAGCTATCCGTCCGAAGTCCAACAGTGACCTTGGACCTTGGACCTGGGACCTAAGACCCTTTGCTGGCTGGACCGATCTCTTCATCTATCCCGGTTACCGCTTCCGCGCCGTAGATGCCCTCATCACCAATTTCCACCTCCCCCGTTCGACGCTCTTGATGCTGGTTACAGCCTTCGGTGGCAAAGAATTGATCGAGAAGGCCTATCGGGAAGCTATTCGCCGAAGGTATCGCTTCTATAGCTTCGGCGATGCCATGTTCATCTGTTGAAATCATGAAACCCGAAATTGCTGTTCGAAAGGGACTTCCGCCTTATCCCTCCTTGCTGAAAGCTAGCCTCCAACTTTCAGCTTCTGGCTCCATGGAAATCTTAAAATTTATGTGAAGCGGTGTACTTTACGGAAAGTTATGGTAAAATAGAGGTGTGTGTCTGACGGAAAGCAATACTGACGAATGGTCTCACTGTATTGCATTTCGGGCACAAACAGCTGTTGAGTGAGATCATTCGTCAACAGCGAGACCTCCGTCAGAAAACGGAGACAGTTTTCGTTCGATAGTAATTATCCCAAGGTGACGAATGGAGCAAAGAATCGTTGATTTCCTGAATTTTCTCACCGTAGAGAAGGGATACTCGGAGCACACCATAGCTGCCTACCGGAACGACCTGACCCAGCTCGTAAGGTACCTGAAGGAGCAGGCGAAGGACATCACTTGGGAGGAGGTGGATAAGAAAGCTCTGGTCTCCTATATCCTATTCCTCAAGGAGAGGGAGTACGCTTCGTCCACCGTAGCCCGGAAGGTGGCGGCGATCAAGTCCTTCTTCCACTTCTTAGTCGCCGAGGGCTTCCTTAAGGACGACCCGACAGCCACTTTGGATTCCCCCAAGGCGAGGAGGGCGTTGCCCAAGGTCCTCAGCGCGGAGGACATAAAGCAGTTGCTGGAAGAGCCCGCTAAAGGCTCAACCCCCAAGGCCCTGCGAGACACGGCGATCCTGGAGCTCCTCTATGCCACTGGCATGCGAGCCAGCGAATTGGTGTCCTTGAACCTGGAGGATGTCAACCTGACATCAGCCTCCGTCCGTTGTTTCGGCAAGGGGGGTAAAGAGAGGATCGTCCCTATCCACCCACGAGCGGTGGCAGCCCTCGAGAACTATCTGCAAAGGGGGAGGATCCCGCTCCTGAGGGACCCTAAGGAGAAAGCCCTCTTCGTCAACCTGCGAGGGGAGAGGTTGACCCGCCAGGGCCTCTGGCTCATCATTAAAGGGTATGCCGAAGAGGCGGGTATCACCGGGGTGACCCCTCACATCCTGCGCCACTCCTTCGCCACCCACCTTCTGGGCGGCGGGGCTGATCTGCGTAATGTGCAGCAGTTGCTGGGCCACGCCAACATCTCCACCACCCAGGTCTATACCCATGTCTCCAGCGAGCGCCTGCGCCAGGCCTACGACGAGGCCCACCCACGAGCGAAGTGATCTTATTTGTCAGGTGACGCAGGAGAGAGTACATCAGGTGTCGAATTCTCTCGCCTTAAAAGGTATTTCACTAGAAGATGGGCGAGAGAATTCGCCAGGAGGGGAGGGTGACCGAATCCCGCATCAGGAAAGAGATCGCCGAGGCTGTGAACTTCATCAGGAGCCGGACGAGCCATCGGCCCACCATCGGCATCATCTTGGGGTCGGGGCTTGGTTCCCTGGCCGATGAGGTGATCGAGGCCGACATAATCCCCTATAGCGAGATACCCCACTTCCCGCAGACCACCGTTGAGGGACACCGAGGCGAGCTAGTTATCGGACGGCTGGAAAACAAAGAGGTGGCGGTCATGCGGGGGCGTGCTCACTTCTATGAGGGCTATTCGATGCAGCAGGTAACCTTCCCCATCCGCGTCATGCGCGCCCTGGGCGTCCGGACCCTCATCGTGACCAACGCCGCCGGTGGCCTCAATCCTTCCTTTCAGGCCGGCGATTTGATGCTCATCACCGACCACATAAACCTGGTAGGGATGGCCGGCTTCAACCCCCTGCGCGGGCCCAGTGACGAGGGCCTGGGGCCTCGTTTCCTGGACATGTCTCAGGCTTACGACCCTCAGTTGCAAGAGATCGCCCGAGAGGCGGCCAAAGAACTCGGTTTCGAGTTGCGGCAAGGCGTCTACATCATGCTAGCTGGTCCCACCTACGAGACCCCAGCCGACTTGCGTTTCATCAGGATGATCGGGGCCGAGGCCGTGGGCATGTCCACCGTGCCCGAGGTGATCGTCGCCCGCCATGAGGGGATGCGGGTCCTGGGGATTTCGGGCATCAGCAATGTGGCCTTGGGCAGGCATGGCAGAGAAGAGGTCAGCCACGAGGAGGTCCTGGCCGCGGCAGAGGCCATGGTGCCGAAGCTCATCGCCCTGATCAAAGGGATCCTCCGGCGGATATGCTGAAAGCTGAACGCTGAAAGCTGAACGCTGAAAGCTGAATGCTGAAAGCTAGCTTTTAGCTTCTGGTTCCAAGGTGAGAGGATGGCGGTACTGATCGAACTTATCGCCGATTACTCAGAATGGATATACGGCCTCTGCGCCATCGGCATCCTGATCTACCTCAGGCTGGCCATGAAGGCCAGGGGGGAGAGGAGGCGGGCCCTCTTCACCCTTGAGAAGGAGGCGGCCGCCAGCAGGATGTATCGCGCCATAAGCGGCATGTTCGCCTTGCTCCTGGTGATGGGCGTGATTTACTCCATTGATAACTTCCTGGCACCCCAGGTGCACCTGCTCTATGAGGAGAACCCGACACCAACCCTTGTCCTGCCGATGGCGACTCCAACCGACACCCCGGCGCCGACAGCCACGCCTTCCCCTAC
>CAYQVA010000214.1:0-3264 GCA_964420815.1 uncultured Anaerolineae bacterium | reverse complement strand
GGGGAAGGGGGCACCTTGTTCCTTGAACCTTGAACCTTGCATCCTATGAGCTCGGCTGGGTCGAGTTCTAAGATGTCGCCATGCACGATCTCGACGTTGGGGTAGTCGGCCAGGGTATGAGAGAGGAGCTCGACCAGGCGCTCATCCAGCTCAACGGCGATGACGCGGCACGCCCGTTCCGCCAAGGCGCGGGTCAGCGTGCCCAACCCAGGCCCGACCTCGAGCACCACATCCGTCGGTTCTAACTCGGCAGCCTCCACAATGCGACGCAACACGCGACGGTCAACCAGGAAATTCTGCCCCAACTCCTTGATGGGGTGGAGGCCGTATTCCCTCAGCAACGCTCGCACCTCTCGCCCTGAATAGGCAGCCATAGGCTTCAAATTTACCTTCTCTTATACGGCCAACTAGGCAGGATCCATCGTATCTCCTCGGGGGGTGGAGGTGGGGCTAATAGGTAGACATCTACCCACCTGTACCAGAGCCTCAGGTCGTCCTCATCATAGCATAGGTCAATGCGCCTACCCTTGATCCGCCCCCCGGTGTCGCCTGCAATGCCTATCCCGTAGCCGGGCACATACATCTTGGTGCGAAGGTTGATCACCCGGGGGTCAACAGCGATGATCCCCTTGGTCGCTTTCCAGCCCAGGCGGGTTATACCGTAATAAGGGTGATCGCGGCTCTTGCCCGCGGTGGCAGCGGTGTAGGAGGTGGCCAGGACCCTCATCTTACGCCAGTATTGAATCACCCCCTCGGGCGTCTCCATCTCCCGGATGACTATCTTCGTCCCATAGGCGATGACCTCAGTGGTCGGCTCGCGATCTACCCATTCCTCCTCTAGTGTCCGCTGAACCTCTTGCCCGTTCTCGTAGACGACCCTGATGCGGCGTTTCCTCACGCCCTCCTCCCCCGCTTGATCGAGGCGCTGCCGATCGAGCTCCAGCTCGCTATCTGCCCTCCATACCGTCTCAAAGGGTATCGGCTCCTCCTCGATGACGACTTCCTCCTTCACTCGCACCACTTGGATATTCATATCGTCGGTGACCTCAACATCGCCCCCAGGCCTGGTGTAATCCTTTCCCATTAAGGCGATCCCTTCTTGGGCGAGGACCTGAGCTACCGTCTCCCCTTGGGTGCGCGTCTTGATGGTTCGCCCATCTACCGAAATCTCCACCGGTTTGGAGCGCTGGATGTAGATATGCGTGCCCGTCGAGACCTGAGCGCTCAAGTCAGGGCTAACCCTATCGCCCAGGTAGAGGATGATGCCCTCATCCCATAGGGCCTCACCGACGGTCGGAGCGGTAGTGTAGATGGTCAATAGTGTGCCATCGTCGTCAACGTAGATGGGCACGGCACGCCTGACGGCGATCCTCAGCGGAGGGTCATCCACTCGACCGATGGATCGCCCCCCACCCCGGTGGCTGGGTGAAATGAAAACTCTCTCCGTTTGCTTTCGGAGTTCTGCAGTCTTCCAGTTTATGCGCTCTCCCATATTTTTCGGAGAGGGTTTTCGTTTAAGGCTGGAGGGGTTTATCCTGTGGAGCTGGGTCTCCAGGCCCACCTCCTGGCCGTTGAGGGTTATCTTATCGCTGGGCTTGAGGGAGATACCGGCCTCCCGCAGGATGGCGGCGGGGGTGCGGCTGTGGGTGCGAAGTTCTATGACCCGCCCATCGGCCTCGATGGTCACCGGCCTCGCCTGGTGGACGGTGATGGTATCGCCTGCCCGGATGGGTGCGTCCAGCCCCGGAAGGACGATGTCCTCCTCGTGGACCTCGATGCCGGCCTCCTCCAGGACGGCGGCGACAGAGGTCTGATGGGTGCGGAGACGAAGGGGGGAGCCGTTGACGATGATAGTCACCTCCCGCTGCGTCCGGAGGTAGCCGGTGGTCATGGCGCTGGCCAAGACGAGCACGAGGGCCAGGGTAACCAGCCCCCTCTGGGGCTGCTGAAAACGAAGGCCCTCTCGGCTTGCCTCCGCCTCCTTTTTAGCTAAGACGATGGAGGGATCGAATCGCCTTCGGGGTTGGGGTTCGGCTAAGGATGGCAATTCAACGCTCCTACAACGGAAAAGGGGCGGACGGTCCTGTTCCACCCCTTATGTGGTCGTGCACCCCCTTTCGATTCGTGTTCCCGGCTTGCCGGGGCCAGCCAGCTCCAGCCCGGCGACCCTGCGGCGCCCAGAAGTGGCTACTTACCGCTGCTTCCTTCCGGACCTGACGGGGTTTGTAGGCTTCTGCCGCGCAGGACCAGGCCTTCAACGCCGCTTCTCCCCGGTAGTCCCTGGGGACACCAAACCTCGAGGGGGAATTCGACCCCGCTATAGCGGATTGCGGGTACAGGGCACCGCTAGCTCCCCGTCTAGCACGACCACTTATATATTACCTCATTTGAGGATAAATGTCAAGTATTTATCCCTTCCTGCATTTTCCTATTTCCCCCTGCCCCGCCCAAACCTCTCACTCGACCACCACGACCTCGTGGCTTAGCGTCTCACCCCTCCATTCCGGCTTGTAGTAGGAGTAAACCTGGGAGGTCACGCCCTTTGCCCTCACCGGGTAGCAGGCCAAAGCCTGGAATTCGAACTCGATCACATCCCCCGGCGCCATGTCCTCGATGTAGAAGATGACCTTGCGGGCGGCGATGTCATATCGCTTGATGCGGGCCTCGGTCTCGACGGCTTGTTGGACGCTCTCCTCCACAGGCACGAAGCCGGTGGGCACGGCTATGTCTAGGACGACCATTCCGGCCTCCACAGGGATGGGCGGGTCAAACCGCATCCAGACCCTGATCCCGATGCGATCGTTGACCTCCACCTGCTGGGTGTCGTAGGCAACTTCGATGTGGAAGATCCCTTCCTTCTCAGGCGCCTGAGGCAGGTTGTAGCGGAGGACAAGCTGAGCCACGGCCTGGCCCTTGCCCTCCACGGAGATGGCCACTTCCTCACCTACTGGAAGCCCTATCACCTGGAGGACATCGTAGTTTTCGGTGGTTATCTGCAGGGTGGTGGGTGTCCCCCCGGCTTGCACCGAAACCGTCAGTTCCACGTCCGCCCGGCCGGTGGCTGCGAAGGCGGTGAGGGCCTGCAGGCCGACTACCGTATCCTGGGTGGAGCCGAATCCGCCGAAGGCATTGCGCTGGGCGACCAGCCAGCGGGCGGCCCTGGAGGCGTTGAGCCGGTCTCCGTGCTCAAGGAGAGCAAGGCAGGCATAGCCCGTGGCCTCAACAGCCACACCCCTGCTCCCTTGCTCCCACGCTCCCCTGCTC
>CAYQVA010000213.1:0-3269 GCA_964420815.1 uncultured Anaerolineae bacterium | reverse complement strand
ATCAGCATGGGCACCCCCAGCCAGGAGCGGATGCCCATCGCAGCGAAGGGCTCTTGGGTGAAGGCTTCATAAACGGCCGGAGCATCTTCTAGGATGAAGGGCGAGAGCGTTCGCATCACCTCACGGTTAGGGTTATCGCCGTCAACGGGGAAGGAGATGCCCAAAATCTCCTCCAGGTTAGGGAAGCCCCGCCCGCCGATGATTACCAGCTTGTCGCCCTGGAGCAGTTGTACCGAGGAGCTATCGTAGGGCACCACCTCCTGCAACTGGCTCAGTACGCGTTCGATGACCTGATTCCGATCCAGGGCGCTAGTGAGGGCTAGGGCTGCCTGGCGCAGGGCCTCGGCATCTCGCCGCCGCTTCCGCTCCGCTTGGAAGAGCCGGGCGCGTTGGATGGCCACGGCGGCCAAGTCTGCGGCAGCCTCGGCTACTGCGACCACTTCGGGGCCGAAGGGGCGCACCTCCCCCAGGCTGAATAGCCCTAGAGCGCCCACCACCTCGTCGCCGGCCACCAGGGGCACGCCCAGCAGGGAACGCACGCCGGCCTCCACCCAGGGCTGCAGGGCCGCCGGGTGCTCCCGGTAGTCGTCCAGAAGCACTGGCCGGCGGACTTTCATGGTATATCCGGCCAGCCCGCTTCCAGCCGGCACCTCCACGCCGGCCAGCGTCTCTGGGAGGTTGTAGTGATAGGGGTAGGAGATGACCTTCCGGTCGGGATCAAATAAGGCCACCGTGCTGGCATCGGCCCCGGTCAGTTCAGCCGCCAGCGGCAAGAGGCGTGGGATTATCTTGTCCAGCTCTAGCTCGCCGCTCAGGGCGCGGGCCAACTCATTCAACCTCTCCTCGCGGGCCAGCTGGCGTTGGGCCTCCTCATATAGCCGCGCGTTTTCGATGGCGATGGCTGCCTGGCTGGCTAACATGACTACCAAGTCTAGGTCGCTTTGACTGAAGACCGGCTTCCCCACGTTGTTTACCACCGTCAGGGTGCCAATTACCTCGTCCTTGATCGTCAGTGGAGCCACGGCTATGGACTTGCCCCTCTCACGCTCCTTCTTAGCCCTTTCCAAGGCGATCCCCGTATTCCGCGGGTCGGTCAGGATGTCCTTGGAGATGGTAGGCTTTCCCTCCCTCAAGACCCAACCGCTGATTCCATCTTGGACCTCCTGGTAGATGAAGCCCTCTATCTGGCCAGGGGCAAAGCCCAGGCCTACGACCTTGATCAGCTCCTGCGCCTCCGTGTCTACGAGCAGGATGAGGCCCTTGTCAGCCTCAGTAAGCCGAATTGCGCGTTCGACGATGAGTCGTAGCAGCTCATCCAATTCCAGGGTGGAGGTGATGTCCTTACCTGTCTCATACAAAGCAGCCAACTTGCCAGCATGCTCTTTGGTTTCCTCGTAAAGCCTGGCGTTCTCGATGGCGATGGACACTTGGTCAGCGATGGCGGAAAGGACCCTGAAGTCGCGCTCGTCAAAGCCGTCCAGCTCCGTGCTCTCCACATCGAGGACACCGATAAGCCGAGTGCCAACCTTCAGCGGCAAGGCTACCTCAGAGCGTATGGGCTCCTCCGGCTTTACCGGCTCGATGTAGCGGGGGTCCTTGCTCACGTCCGGCACGTAGAGCATCTCCCCATGCTGGGCCACCCAGCCGGTAATCCCCTCCTTCCCAACCTTGACCCTGAATCCCTTCGCATCCTCGATATATCCGCTGGCGGCCTTGACGTAAAGCTCGGCCCCGCTCTCGTCTAGGAGGAGGATGGCTCCATTGGAGTAGCCGAAGGAGTTTCGAATCGCCTCCAGGATTCGCTTGAGCAGCGTATCGAGATCCAAAGCGGAGACCAGGTTCCTGCTCACCTGATAGAGGGCGCTGGCTTCCTCCATCCTCCCCTGTAGCTCCCTATATAGCCTCGCATTCTCGATTGCGATAGCCGCCTGGTTGGCGATGGCAGCGAGGAAGCGCTGGTCCCCTTCGTCGAAGGCATAAGGGCTGAAGCTCTGCACCGAGATGACGCCGATGACCCTACCCCTGGCCATAAGGGGGGTCCCCAGGTAGGACATCTCGGGCGTGACTTCGCCCGTCACCAGGGGCTCGGTGGGGAAAGCCTCCTTGGCGGTGTTTCTGACGAGGAGGGGTTGCTCCGATTGGATGATCCAGGCCGTCAGCCCACCTTCTTCCAAGCTCCTGCTAAACTTGCCCAAATCCTGCCCCTTCTCCACGTATATTTCGAAGTTAATCTCCTCCCTTTGCTCGTTGTAGAGGGCAATGTAGAAGGTGTCGGGCTTCATCAACTGGCTGACCTGCTCGTGGATGAGCTTCAGCACCTCGTCGAGGTCCAGGGTGGAGGTGGTGATGAGGCCTATCCTGTGGAGGGTGGCCATCTCCTCAGCCCGCTGCTTGACCTCACTATAAAGCTTGGCGTTCTCGATGGCGATGGCTACCCGGTCGGCCACCGCCTCCATGGCCACGAGGTCCTCCTGGTCGAAATCGTTGAGGCGGATGCTCTGCACGTCCAGGGCGCCGATGACCTTATCGCCCAGCTTGATGGGGACACACAACTCCGATTTGGTCAAGACCTCCCCCAGGAAGCCCTTGATGTAGTAGGGGTCCTTGCTGACGTCGTTGGCCAGCCATGATTTGCCTGTTCGGGCAACGAAGCCGATGATGCCCTCGTCTAAGGACTGGCGATACTCCCCTGGGGTTATCTGCTCGAAACCGCCGGCGACGGCTTGCATCACCACCTCGTGGCGTTCCTCGTCTACCAGGAAGAGGGCCACGTTGTAGTAGTCGAATTTCTCCCGGATGGCGCGGGTCACCTCCTGCATCAGCTTATCTAAGTCCAGGATGGAGGCTGCCTTCTCGCCCACCTCGTTGATCAGTGCCAGTTGGGCAGCCCTTCTCCTTTCCTTCTCAAAGAGCTGGGCCCGCTGAATGGCTACGGCCGCTAGGTCGCCCAGGGCCAGGAGCAAGCGCCGGGCCCGGTCATCCGGCGGCAGGGCATCCAGGGCGATGACGCCGATGACCCCCTCCTCGGTGCGCAGGGGCACGTTGGTGAGCTGCTTGGGAACTTTGCCTGCACCGTGAAGCACCCGTGGGTCATGAGAAGCATCGGTTATCTCCAGCATCTCCCCCGCCTTGAGCACGATACCGAAGGTCCCCTCATGGGCGTAGACGGGGCGATTATTGAAGGCCTCTATCACCTCGGGGGGCAGGCCATAGTTGGCCGCGATGTACATGGTATTCGTCCTGGGGTCGAGGAGGACGATGGAGCCCTC
>CAYQVA010000212.1:0-3294 GCA_964420815.1 uncultured Anaerolineae bacterium | reverse complement strand
CCCGCCGGGGAAGAAAAAGGGCTTTACATCCAGCGTTTTCACAATCTTTGCTCCCTTCATCCCTTCACCGCTCCTATCACCATCCCCTTGACCAGGTATCGCTGGGTGAGGAAGAAGGCGATGGCAGGAGGAATGAGATAGATGAGGGAGATGGCGGTCATCAGCCCGTAGTCCACGGTCACATAGCCCCAGGAGGTGGCGTCCAGGCTGGCCTTGTAGATGCCCATAGAGATGGGGTATAGCTCCTCGGAGTTGAGGAGGATGAGGCTGATGGTGAAATCCCCCCATCCGCTCACGAAGGCCATCATGCCGATGACGGCCAGCCCCGGTGCCGAGAGGGGGAACACGATCCTGAAGAGGGTGTCCAAGCGCCCTGCGCCGTCCACCCAGGCCGCCTCCTCGAGCTCCACGGGGATAGTGGCGATGAACTCCTTGATCACCCACAGGGCTGTAGGTATCTGCCGTGAGGCGGCTATCAGAGCCACTCCGATCAGGGTGTTCGCCAAGCCGAGCCATCTGGCCAGGCTGAAGGTGGGGAGCATTACGGAGCTGAGGGGGATGGTCATAGAGATGACGAGGGCGAACAGGAGGGCGGTCTTGCCGGGGAAATCGAAGCGAGCGAAGGGATAGGCGGCCAGGAAGGAGAGCGTCGAGCTGATGAGCGTGGTCACCACCCCGATGAAGAGGCTGTTGCGAATCCAGCGGGCCGTGTCCGGGTTGAGAATGCGGGGGAAATTGCTCAAGGTCCAGTTGGTGAACTCGACGGAAACGCTGGGATTTGATCGAAAGGCGGCGGTGATGAGCCAGGTAAGGGGTGCCAGGAAGTAGAGGGCGATGGCGAGGAGGACCAGGTTGTTGCCGATGATATTGATATATCTCGCTAAGCGCCTCATCATTCCCTCCTCAGCAACTTGTAATAGAAGATGGCTAAAACCATAGTGATCAGGAGGATGCCGATGGACACCGTCGTCCCATAGCCCAACTCGAAGAACTTGAAGGCCGTGCGATAGGCATAGATGGTCATCAACTCCGTGCGGCGGGCGGGGCCTCCCCCTGTGAGCATAAGGGGCAGGCCGAACACGCCGTAGGTCCAGATGGTGATGAGGATCAAATCCACCATGATGGGCCCTACGAGCAGCGGCAAAGTGATATATCTAAATCGCTGCCATCCGCTCGCCCCGTCTACCTCGGCTGCTTCCTGGATCTCGGAGGGGATGCTCTCCAAAGCGGACTTGAAGAGCATCAACGACCATCCAGTGCCCCACCAGATGTTGGCCAGTATGATGCAAGGCATAGGAAAGCGGATGATCCAGTTAACGGGTTGTAACCCCAGGGTTGTCAGTATCCTGTTCAGGAAGCCCTCAGGAGCCAGGTAACTGATCCACGAGAAGCCGATGACCGTCTCCGGAGTCACCCAGCTCAGGTAGCAGATGGTGGTCGTCAGTCTTCCCATGAATGAGATTTTATTCCATATCCTGCGGCGCTCATTGGTGAGCACTGCCAGGAGCAGGCCGAGTCCAGCTTGGCCTATGATGGCCGAGCCTATGACGAAGATGAAAGATTTCTTCACGGAGTCGAAAAAGCGTGGGTCGCTGAAGAGCTTGCGGTAGTTCGCCAGCCCGACGAAGCGGGGGTTGGCCGCCGCTGGCCCGGTCAAGGCCTGGTTGGTGAAGGAGATGTATATCCCGTTTATGGCCGGCCCTACCATGAAGACGAACCAGAGCAGGAAGGCAGGAAGAAGCAAAGCCAGGATGAAAAGCCGTGATCTTTTCATGTCCACCTCCACAGTTGCGTAGAAACCACACCGAGCGGAACCTCGGTTAAAGTATAGCATACGCCAGTGGAAGGCGCAATCCTTGGACATAAGAGAAGGGGCACGTCCTTCTTGGAGGGCGTGCCCCCTCTTAGCTTCACCGAGCTACTGCTCCTCCGTATTTTCCGCTCCCACGTATTCTGTGACCTCTTTGGCGAAGGCTTCGAGGGCCTCCTCGGGGGTCTTGCCCAGGAGGATGTTCTCGGTGGCCGTCTGGACGGCCTCGGAGACCTTGACGTATTCGGGGAGCGGAGGCCTGAAGGTGGTCAACGGCACCAGTTCGTTGGCCCTCCAGATGGTGTAGTCGTCAACGGTCTTCTTCCACTCCGGGTCCTCGGCCACATCCTTCCTGGCCGGAAGCCCGCCGGGGTACTCGATGAGGTGCTTCAGGACCTCCTCTTTGGAGTAGACGAACTTCAGGAATTCAAAGGCCAGGTCCGGATGCTCGGTCTTGGCGTTGATGGCGTAGCACCAGCCGCCTGAGATGGTGACGAAGTCCTGGCCCCTGATGCCCGCACCGGGCGCCTTGGCCGGCATCTTGGCATAGGCCAGCACCGCATCCCGGCCTGGGGGTTCGGGGATGTAGCGTTCGTGATCCGGGTTGGCGGAGTCGTACCAGACGCCATCCCAGGTGACGAGCATGGCCAGCTTTCCGTCCCTCAGGAGGAGGTGGACCTGGTCCACGGGCGAGCCCGCCAGCCAGAAGTCGGGCGGAACGGATAGCTCCTCGTCAATGTAGATGGTGCGGTAGAACCTGAGGGTGTCCAACAGCGCCGGGCTTTTGATGATCCACTTGCCCGTCTCGGGGTTGTAGAGCCTGCCGCCAGCGCCGAGGAGCAGCATGTAGAAGCCCTGCATAGTAGTGGCCTCGCCGCCCAGGACACCCGCCTTGAAAGCTATGGGATAGACGTCGGGGACTTTCTCCTTGATGGTGCGTGCGGCTTCCAAGACGTCATCCCAGCTCTTGGGCTGCCAGGGGACGGGGATTCCGGCCTTCTCGAAGATGTCCTTGCGGTAGTAGAGGGGTCTGACATCGGTGTCCCTGTTGAGGCCCCAGACCCTGCCCTTGTAGGTGACGGCCCCCTTGGCCGCCTCGACCCACTTGTCCCACTCCCAGGCCTTCACCCTGTCGGTGAGGTCCAAGAGATACCCTGCTTCGACGTCTGCTCCGATGTAGAAGGTGTCGAGGGCGAAGAGGTCAGGAGCCACACCGGCCGCCAGGTCGAGGAGCTGCTTCTCCCTGTAGGGGTCGTCGGGGGCTGGGTATTCGACCAACTCTATCTTGACGGGTGTTCCCTTGGCGGCCATCATCTCCTCGAATTTGGGGATGTAGTAGTTCTTGTAGCGGGGGAAGTCGGTGAACCAGGTGGGATGGGCAAGGCGTAAGGTCACCGGCTTGGGAAGCGGTACCTCCTCCGTATTTTCTGCTCCCACGTATTCTGTGACCTCTTTGGCGAAGGCTTCGAGGGCCTCCTCGGGGG
>CAYQVA010000211.1:0-3311 GCA_964420815.1 uncultured Anaerolineae bacterium | reverse complement strand
CTCACCATCTTCTGGCTGATGGGGATGATGAACACCGTCAACTGGCTGGATGGGCTGGACGGGCTGGCGGCTGGGGTGGCGGCCATCCTCTCGGCCATCCTGGCCGCCCACATGTATCGCGAGGGCCAACATAGCGTGGCCCTCCTGCCCCTGGCCCTCCTCGGCGCAACGTTAGGCTTCCTGCCCTACAATTTTCACCCCGCCAAGGTTTTCATGGGCAGTTGCGGCTCCTACTTCCTGGGCTTCGCCGTGGGGGCATTGGGCATCGTGGCTGGGGCCAAGATGGCCACGGTGCTGCTGGTGATGGGCATCCCCATCCTTGATGTGGCCTGGCAGATATTCAACCGGGTGCGGCTGGGGCGCTCGCCCGCCCTGGGGGATCGCGGCCACCTCCACTTCCGCCTCCTCGACCTCGGCCTCTCCCAGCGCCAAATCGTGGCCCTCTACTACCTCTTTTGCCTGGCCTTCGGCATCTTCGCCCTCGTCATCTCCTCCCGACTCTACAAGTTCCTGGCTCTCCTTGTGCTGGCTGTGGTGACGACGGCTGTCCTCTTCCTACTCTCCCGCGAAGGATGAAACAAGCGGAGGCGTAGCGTGCCGCTACGCCTCCGCTTTTCGTCTGGCCTCATAATCCCTTTCAATATTCCACCCGCCTGCCCATTATCCTCCCCGCGCTCCCCTCCAGGAGATAAATGATGGCCATGAAGATGAGGTCTACCAGGAGCGCCAGGCCAAAGGCGTAGCTCAGGCGATCAACCCCTCGCAGGATCAGGGGCTTCATCCCCTCAGGGAGCCGCGGCACCAACCCCGTGAAGTAGGATAAAACAGCGGCTAAAGCCAGGAAGATGAGGAGGGAGGGCCAGGGGCGTCGGTCCGCCTCGCTGGGCAACATGGCGTTGCTGATGGCGAAGACCAGGTAAAGCCATAGCCAGGCGTCAGGAGCCCTGGCGTAGGCGAGGATTTTGGCAGGCACCTGGCTGAGAGGGAGTTGGCTCAGGGGCTCGATGCCGAAGGCCAGGTCTGCGATGAGGAGGATGGCCGCGCTCCCCCCAATGAGGGGGGCAAGCCCGATGAGGCTATCGCGGAGGGGGTCCGACCTCCCCACCCTCACGGAGCCGAAGCGCATTCGCCCGCGCGCTTTCTTGGTCGGGCCCAGGGAGACCTTGCCCACCTTCACGCCGAGCAGGGTCGCTGCCAGCCAGTGGCTAACCTCGTGGACGATGATGCCCGGCAGGAGCAAGACGAAGTAGAGGACCATGGCGACATCGCTGTCGCCGAAGAGGAGCAATCCCAACCCCTGGATGTGTCGGTTGATCCAGCTCTTCGTGAGGAAGAGGGGGAGGAGGGTGGCTATCAGCCAGATCAAGGGTTTCCATTCGCCGAACATAGCGCCTTCAGTTACCGGCCTTCACCCGCGCCGCGATGCGGACTATCTCCACGAAGTCGCCCGCCCGGAGGCTGGCTCCGCCTACCAGGGCACCGTCAATCTGGGCCTGACTGATGAACTCGGAGATGTTCTTGGGGCTGACGCTGCCGCCGTATTGGATGCGAATCGCCTGGGCCGTCGCCTCGTCGTATAACTCGGCGATGGTGCGGCGGATCAGCCCGATGACCCCGTTCGCCCCCTCCCCCGTAGCCGGCCTGCCGGTGCCGATGGCCCAGATGGGCTCATAGGCGATGACGACCCCCTTCGCCTGAGCCGAATCCAGCCCCTGCAAGACCTCCCTGACCTGCCCCGTCACGACCTCCTCCGTCAGCCCCGCCTCGTTCTGGGCCAAATCCTCCCCCACGCAGATGATGGGGGTCAGCCCGTGGGCAAGGGCGGCCTTGACCTTGCGATTGACCATCCCATCGGTCTCGCCGAAGTAGCGGCGGCGCTCCGAGTGGCCGAGGATGACGTATTGGCAAAGGCCCTCCAGCATGAGGGGCGAGACCTCGCCGGTATAGGCCCCCTTCTCCTCCCAATGCATGTTCTGGGCACCCAACTTGATAGAGGTAGGTGCGAGCAGCTCGGCTACGGCGGCCAGGGCCACAAAGGGAGGGCAGAGGACCACCTCCACCCCCTCGACACCCTCAAGGGCCGGGCGCATCTCGCGGACGAGGCCCACGGCCTCCTCGATGGTCTTATTCATCTTCCAATTGCCAGCGATGATAGGTATGCGCATTGCAGTGTCCTTTGAGCTTCCCCGCAGGTTCGGAACCTGCGGGAGGCTTGATCTGATTACGGGATGATGCCCATCTCCCGCGCGATTTCCAGCACGCTGGGCAGAGGCTCCTGCCAGAGCCACTCCGGACGCAACCAGAAGCCGGGCACCGCTTCGGAGCGATAGACCCCCTCCTCCAGCTTCACACGCCGGTAGCCCCCCAGCCGATACATCGCCATCGTCTCCGAGTAAGGGTCTATCACCCAATACTCCTTTACCCCGGCCTTTTCGTATTCCCAGTACTTCTCCCGCCAATCCCTCTCTTCGCTATCCGGGGAAACGATCTCCACGATCAGGTCAGGCGCCCCTTCCACATGCGCATCCTGCACGATCTCCCTGCGCTCCTTAGCGACGAAGAGCAAATCAGGCACGCGACGAAGGCCCGCTCGAAGGCGCACCTGAAATTCGGGGCCGTGGACATCGCCCAGATCGTTTCCTTCTATGAAGAGTTTGAGTAGCCTGCCTAAAAACCAGGTCAGAGCATCGTGCCTGCGTGAGACCGGGGTGTATACGATGACCTCCCCGTCCACATATTCGGCTTTGATGTCTTCATCACACCAGGCGACGAACTCCTCCTCGGTCATCGGCCCCGGAGGAGCTTCAACCACAGCCTCTTTTTCTCTCATCTCCGTCATTGCACCCTTCGCCCTTCCGTTCGCGGACAGAGCCATCTACACCACAATACGAACTCGCTATATCCCCAATACCTCGACGCTCACCGCCCGCGGGACCTCCTTGTAGGTCACATCGCCGAACCTGGCCAGCAGGGTTCGAGCCCTGTCGTAAAGGGGCCGCAGGTTGGCACTCCTGCAGCGCCACCTCCCCGCTATTTGTCGCATGACCAACCGGCTATCCCCCCGCACCTCCAGGCTGAATTCCCGGGGGGAGCGGCCAGCGCCCTCGATGATGGAGATCAGCTCCTCCAGGGCGGCGATGAGACCCAGGTATTCGGCCTGGTTATTAGTCCCCTGACCCAGCTCGAGGTTGCTCCCCCGCCTCGTCGCTTTGTCCCTTGTCCTGGTCAGCAGCCAGGCATAGCGCATCGGGCCTGGGTTGCCCTCGCTGCCGCCATCGAAGTGGATGATGTAATCGGCCTTTTGCATTATT
>CAYQVA010000210.1:0-3317 GCA_964420815.1 uncultured Anaerolineae bacterium | reverse complement strand
TGGCATCCGGGTTACACTTTAGGTGCTTTGAGGGCGAAATCTCCCGATTTCGCACGCGCGATGACAGGAGTCATCGTACTCACATGCCGCGACGACAGGAGTCGTCGCACTCCACATAGCTAGTATGGGAAGGATGGAAGCCGTGTTGAAGATCGCCTTTATGACCAGGTGGAATGCGGCCTGTGGGACCTCTTTGCTCGGAGAGCTTATCGGAAGGGAACTCATGAGGCGGGGTTACGAGCTATCCATACTCGCCCCCTTTAACGATGATAAGCTCACCGCTCCCATAGATGGGGAGGGGGTCAAGAGGTGCTACAGCATATACAGGTTCGGATGGAAGGTGGTGGAGAAGGAACTCGATCCGGAGCCGTTCTTGAACCTCGATTACAGCATCTTCATGGCCCAAGGCTTCGGCTTCATAACCTGTATGGAGCAGTTTCGCGAGATATATCCTCAAATAAGGGAGAAGGCCAAGACAATCTACATAGTTCATGAAAGGACGCCGGCTTCGGCCCTGTTCGCTGAGCTCGATTGGGACGCACTCGTCTGTTTTGACGAAAGATACAAAAAAGCCGTGAGCAAGGTATTTGGAGAGGAGAAATGTAAGATAATACCTTATCCCTATTATCCAATAGTAAAGGGCGATGTGAGAGAGGCGAGGGAGAGGTTAAATCTGCCTCAGGACAGGAGAATAATACTCAGTTTCGGCTGGAGGCTCGAGGATTATATCCCCTTGCTCCCCATCATCGAGGAGCTAAATGAGGAATGCCCATTGAAATATGTGATCGTAGCCGATCCAAGGGCTGCCGCGAAAGCGGACGAGATAGTGGGTAAGGACTTCGTTGAATTGAGATATGAGGTCCCTCCCACAGACAGGCTATACACCTATTTACATGCCTCTGACTGCCTCCTCCTGCACAAGAAGGATGTGGGGAAGGGGGAGCTTGTAGTGTCAAGTGTCGTCCACATGTGTCTGGGTTCTCTAACCCCAATAGTGACGAGCGCGACGAGATACGTTGAGATGCTAAAAGATGAGGTGATAAAATATTCCGATTTCCGCGAGTTGAAGGATAGATTGATCGGGGTATTTGAAGACAGCCGCCTCGTCACCAGAACGATAGAAGCGGCAGAAAGGCGTGTGAAAGAGCATTCTGCCGCGAAAATAACTGACGAATACGTTAAGCTCTTCGATTCCCTGTTAGCGAGAGGAGGATAGCGATGAGATTGAAGCGTTACGAAGGCAACCCCATCATCGAGCCCAGGGGAGACAGGTGGGAGGCGGTGGCGACGTTCAACTGCGCCGCCATCTACAAAGACGGCAAAATCCACATCCTCTACCGGGCGGTGGGCGACTACGACCATTACGCCGCTAGCTTGGGCTACGCCATCTTTGACGAGAGCCTGAACCTGCTGGAGCGGCCAGAGGAGGAGCCCATCTTCGGCCCCAGCATTGAGCTGTGGGAGATGTCCATTGAGGACCCCAGGCTCACTGAGGTCGAGGGCGAACTCTATATGACCTACGTGGTTACCCCTACGCCATATCCCCCTGGTGCCGTGCGGAGGCGATTGGGCATCCCAGAGCCAGGGGAGAGGGGTGCGGCCAGGACGGCCCTGGCCAGGGTGGAGGATTTCCGCGAATTCACCAGGCTGGGCATTATAACCCCCTACGGCGCCGACGAGCGCGATGTGGTTCTCTTCCCTGAGAAGATTCAGGGAAACTATGCCGCCATCCACAGGCCGAGCAACTGGGTCGGCCCCGACTATCCGGTGGAGCAGCCCAGCATCTGGTTCGCCTTCCTCGATGGGCTCCCCGGCAGGATGTATGACCACAAGGTTGTGATGGGGCCGGAGCAGCCCTGGGAGGGGAAGAAGATAGGGGCCGGGCCACCGCCCATCAAGACCGAAGCTGGCTGGCTCCTCATCTACCACGGCGTTGACCCCGACCACGTCTACCGTGCCGGGGCGGCGCTGCTCGATTTGGAGGAGCCCTGGAAGGTCATCGCCCGCACGCCTGAGCCCATCCTGGAGCCAGAGGAGCCCTACGAGGTGGAGGGCGATGTCCCCAACGTGGTCTTCCCCGAGGGGGTGGTGGTCATCGGCGGTGAGCTTTTGGTCTTCTACGGCGCGGCTGACAAGGTCTGCTGCGTCGCCAGCGTGGGCCTGGATGAGTTTATCAAGGGCCTGCGGGGAAGCTGAAGGTGCGGTAGTTAACGCACACGAGCCGGCATTAGAGAATGCCAGCTCCTCGAGATCCTTCGATGAACCGCTAAATTCAGCCATGCTCAACTATAAACCTGTAGGCCCTGGCCCATACCGCCTCCCGCTCGCTGTCAACGGTGATGCAGTGGCCCGAATTGGGCCACCAGACGATCTCCTTGTCCTCCGTCCCCAGACTCTCGAAGATAATGCGAGCGCTTTCCCAGGGGATGTGGCGGTCCTTCTCCCCCTGCATGATGAGGACGGGCACCCGAACCTGGGGGAGCTCCCGTCTGACCAGCCGCAGTAGCTGCCCCAGGCTGACTACGCAACGGGTGGGGAGCCTCCTGTATGAGAAGATGCGCTTCCCAGCCTCCGGGTCGGTGAAATCCGGTTCGATCTCGGGCGTGACCCAGCGCACGAGGTATTGGGCCAGGGGCAGGAAGCGGAAGCGCCAGTCGGCGATGTAGGCCGGGGCGGCCATGGCTATGACGCCCGCCAGGGGGTAGTTGGCGGCCAGATGAAGGGCGATGAGCCCGCCCATGGAGAGGCCGATGGCGAAGACCTTTCGGCATCGCCCCTGGAGCCCTTGCAGGCCCTCCTCGGCGGAGGCCACCCAGTCGCGCCAGGTGGTCCTGGCCATGTCCTCTGGGGTGGTGCCGTGGCCGGCCAAGCGCACCCCCAGCACCGTCAGCCCCTTCCCGGCCAAAAACTCGCCCATGGGCCTCATCTCCGGGGGGCTGCCGCTGAAGCCGTGCACCAGCAGGCAGCCCACCTCTCCGCCTTCAAAGAGGAATGGGTTCAAGTCCAACCCCGTCATACGGCCTCCCTCCAGCGGCATTTATCGGCCCCGCTGCGTCTTCGCCCTCTGGCAGCGCAACACCTCCAGCTTCCCCTTGAGCGCCACGACCTCCTCCCTCCCCAGCGGGTAGAACCTCAGGGCCGTCAGGAAGAGCCCCAGGGCAAGGAAGGGGAGCCCGACCATCCCCAGCCTGAGTCCCAGCACGGTCGAGGGCGGCTGAGGCGTCACGTCAGGGGTATAGCCGCTCATGCTCAGGACCAGGGCGGTGGAGCCGCCCACCAGCACCATGGCGAAGCGCTCGATGAAGGCGTTGACCCCA
>CAYQVA010000209.1:0-3321 GCA_964420815.1 uncultured Anaerolineae bacterium | reverse complement strand
GGCCGCCCTTTATCACCCGGCAGAAGATGCCCTCCGTGGGCAGGAGCGAGAGCCCTTGGAAGCTGTAGGTGTGGGCCACATGAGGCGGCTTGCCGATCTGCACCACCTCCAGAACGGCCTCCCCGGCCCGCAGGCGCGTGCCGATGGGCAACGAGAGGAGGTCAATGCCCTGGGTGGTGAGGTTCTCAGCGAAGTCGCCAGGACCGGCCTCGATGCCATGCTCCCTGTTGGCACGCTCGATGCTCTCCAAAGCCAGGAGGCTCACTTGGCGCTCGCTCAAGCCCGCATGGGCATCGCCCACCAGGCCGTGTCCCTCCCGGAGATAACCCTCGCCTATATCCCTCTTGGGGTCCATACGCCTCTTGCTAGCGCAGACAGCCACAATCGAACCCATCGTTGCCCCCTATCCAGGGCTTACCGACCTCAACGACGAAGCCGCCAATAAAAAGGCCCGCCCGGCTCTCCCAGGGCCTTCCCACCCCAGCCCCTCGATGAGCCGCTTGCGGACCACATCGTCCCCCGCTTCGGAATCGTAACACCATGCAGCGAGCCTGTCAACCCAGCCTTTCCTTTACCCCCTCCCACACGCGCCTCAGCTCCCGGCTCACCGGCCCATCATCGTATTCCGTCACCGGAAGCCCCCGCACCATGGCCTCGGTCACCACGGTGTCAAAGGGGATGTAGCCCACCACCCCGACCCCTCGTCCGGCGCAGTAACGGGCGATGGCTCGGCTCTGGGCCGGGTTGATGTCGTGCTTGTTAATGCAAACCAGAGAAGGAACCCCAAAGTGCTCCGTGGTAGCCAGCACCCTCTCCAGGTCGTGGATACCGGCCACCGTCGGCTCAGTGATGAGGAGAGCCAGGTCGGCCCCGACGCAGGCAGCGATGACCGGACAGCCTATCCCCGGCGGCCCGTCAACAATGAGGTAATCACATCCTCCGTCCAAAGCGATGCGGCGGGCCCGCTGCTTCACCAGGGTCACCAGCTTCCCCGAGTTCTCCTGGGCGGCAAAGAGGTGGGCGTGAACCAGGGGGCCGAAGCGGGTCTCTGATACGAACCACTCTCCAGCAACCCGGTCCTCCATGCGGATGGCCCCCTCAGGACACTGGTAGAAGCAGACGGCGCATCCCTCACAGGCGATGGGGTCTATCTTGAGTGGAGGAGCAGGGGTGCAGGGGGGCAGAGGAGAGCCCCTCTGCACCTCCACTCCTCTGCTCCTCCGCTCAACAACCGCCTCGAAGCGACATACCTCCACGCAGATGCCGCAGGCGGTACATAGGTCGGGATCAATGACCGCCAACTTGCCGCCTATGAACTCGTGCCTCTCCTCGATGTAAGGAGAGAGCACAAGTTCCAGGTTAGCCGCATCAACGTCGGCATCGGCCAGGACGATGGACGAGGCCTCACTGGCCAGGTGGGCGAAGGCGGCGGCGACCGTGGTCTTCCCCGTCCCTCCTTTACCGCTGAGGATCACGATTTGCTTCATCGGCAGTGCCTTTCCATCACCAGATCTTGCTACAGAGGGGGCGTCCACGCCCCGCTGCATGGCGAAAGGGGCTTACATCAGCTATTCAGCCCTGAACCATAGGAGCGCGTTGCCCTCCAGGCGCATCCCCACCTTGCCCTCGGCCTGAAGCGAGCTGAGGGCAGCGTGGATGGTGGCATAATTCAGGTAGAAGCTGGAGGCTATCTCCATGCGAAGCCCGTAGAAGTCGCAAACCCCCTTGAGAAGTTCCTGGCTCTGGCGTGGCCGGGCCAGAAGCCCATAGACCAATCCCTTTATCTCCCTCAGGCGGGCGGCGTTGAGGCGGACGACCTCCTCCACAGAGTCCAGGGGGTCGCCGTGGCCCGGGGCGAAGTGGGCGTAGCTTGATTCGGCGAGCCTCTCCAGCGTCTCCAGGGCGAGGTCTATGTTCACGCAGAAGGGGATCTTGTGCTTCTCCAGCACCTCAGGGGGGAAGAAGGCATCGGCGCAGAAGAGGACGTCGCCGTAGGCGACCCCGATCTGATTTGGGGCGTGGCCTGGAAGGGAGATCACCTCCACCTCGATTCCAGCGAAGCTCGTGGGGCCGGGCTCGATGATCCCGGCGACCGGACATGGCTTCGCCAGGAGAAACTTGCTCCTCAGCTCCTTAGGTGGCTCGGCCCCACCGAAGAGGTAGAGGGGCTCCAATATGGGATTGGCTATCACCGCTGCCTCAAGCGCGGGGGCGTATACCGGGACACCCAGACTGCGGACCAGGTAATGCCCTCCACCGAAGTGGTCGGCATGGGCGTGGGTGATGATGATCGCTTCCAGCTCCACCCCAAGCTCGCCCAAAGAGCGCCTGAGCTTCCTGGCGGCATCCTTGTCCAGCCCGGTGTCAATGAGCAACCCCTGCCCCTCATCGCCCACGATGAGGCCCATGTTGGAGCCCCCGCGGAAGACGTAAACCCCCGAGCTTATCTCCATCAGCATTTAACCGACTCCTCGATTCGCCGATATAGCTCTCGAAAGCGCTCCCCATACTCAGGCATAGCCTCCACCAGCGGCACCCCCTCGGAGTAGGCCTCGGCGATGTGCCTGTCGAAGGGGATGCGCATGAGGATGGGGATGGCCTCGGCGGCGCAGTATTCATCAACCCTGGCATCGCCTATCCCATCCCGGTTGACCACCACGCCCACCGGGATGTCCAACTCCCTGGCCACCTCCACCGCCAGCTTGAGGTCGTGCAGGCCGAAGGGGGTGGGCTCGGTGACCAGGAGGCAGAAGTCGCTCCCCTGCATCGTCTCCACTACCGGGCAAGACGTGCCCGGCGGGGCGTCGAGGATGACTGGCCCAGCGAAGCCCCTCGCCCGACGTTTGAGCTGGCGGATGATAGGCGTAGCCATCGGCTGGCCCACGTTCAAGATGCCGTGGGCGAAGGAGACAACGGATTGGGGGAATGCAGCGGATTCCGCCGTCCCCTCCTCGATGACCCCGATGGGGTTGAAGACCTCGGCGATGGCCCCCTCAGGGCATTCGAGTGCGCAGCCACCGCAGCCGTGGCAGAGCTGCGGAAAGACCAGCACCTTCTGTGGCAGCACAGCGATGGCGTGATACTGGCAGACCTCCGCGCAGCGGCCGCAATGGGTGCACTTGGCCTCGTCCACTTGGGGGATGAGGATGCCCACCTCTTCCCGACGCTCGATGGTCGGCCTGAGGAAGAGGTGGGCGTTGGGCTCTTCCACGTCACAGTCCAGGAACAGCGTTTTAGCGTCGCTGTGCCTGGACGTTATGGAGAGAGCCAGACTCACGGCCACGGTGGTTTTGCCCGTACCTCCTTTGCCGCTGGCGACGG
>CAYQVA010000208.1:0-3339 GCA_964420815.1 uncultured Anaerolineae bacterium | reverse complement strand
GTTATCCATCCGCACTATCAGCCGATGATTAGCTGTCTCGCCTTATGCATTAGAGGCCCTGTGCATATAGGCGGCGAGGCAGCTAATCAGATAAGGAGGGCATATGGCTGTTGATCCGAGGATCCAAAAGTTGCGCGAGTTGCGCGAGCAAGCTAAGCTCGGTGGTGGAAAGGCCCGCATCGAGCGGCAGCATGCCAAGGGCAAGCTCACAGCACGCGAACGCCTCGACCTCCTCCTCGACGAGGGAAGCTTCTGCGAGATAGACCCCTTCGCCACCCACCGGGCCACGCACTTCGGCATGGAGGAGAAGAGGTTCTTAGGCGATGGCGTCGTCACTGGCTACGGCGCTATTGATGGCCGCTTGGTTTATGTCTTCTCCCAGGACTTCACCGTCCTCGGAGGGTCCCTCGGTGAGGCCCATGCAGCCAAGATTTGCAAGGTCATGGACCTGGCTATAAAGAACGGGGCGCCGATCGTCGGCCTCATTGATTCGGGTGGGGCCCGCATCCAAGAGGGGGTAGTCGCCCTGGCCGGCTACGCCGACATCTTCCTAAGGAATACCCTGGCCTCAGGCGTTATCCCCCAGATCTCGGTGATAATGGGTCCCTGCGCTGGTGGGGCTGTCTACTCGCCAGCCTTAACCGATTTCATTATTATGATCAAGGGGACCAGTTACATGTTCATCACCGGCCCCCAGGTCATCAAGGCTGTCACCCATGAGGAGGTGACCTTCGAGGAGCTGGGCGGGGCCATGAGCCATAACAGCATCAGCGGGGTGGCCCACTTCGCCGCAGAGGATGAGGAAGACGCCATTTCCCTCACTAAAAGGCTCCTCAGCTTCATACCACAAAACAACCTAGAAGACCCTCCCTACGTTGAGCCGACCGACGATCCTATGCGCATGGACGAGGAACTGGACACCATCGTCCCTATCAGCCCCACCAAACCCTACGACATGAAGGAGGTCATCCGTCGCGTCGTTGATGATGGCGATTTCCTCGAGGTGCAGGAACACTACGCCCAAAACATCATCGTCGGCTTCGCCCGCCTTGACGGCCAATCGGTGGGCATCGTCGCCCAGCAGCCCAACGTATTGGCTGGCTGCCTGGACATTGATTCTTCCACCAAAGGGGGGCGCTTTGTGCGCTTCTGCGACTGCTTCAATATCCCCATCATCACCTTCGTGGACGTGCCCGGTTTCCTGCCCGGAGTGGCCCAGGAACACGGCGGCATCATCCGCCATGGCGCCAAGCTGCTCTATGCCTATTGCGAGGCCACTGTGCCCAAGCTCACCGTCATCACCCGCAAGGCCTACGGCGGCGCCTATAACGTGATGGGCTCCAAACACGTCAGGGGCGACATCAACTTCGCCTGGCCCACAGCCGAGATCGCCGTCATGGGGCCCGAGGGGGCAGTTAACATCATCTTCCGAAGGGAGATCGAGGAGGCCGAGGACCCAGAGGCCAAACGAGCCGAATTAGCCCAGGAATATCGCGAGAGATTCGCCAATCCTTATATCGCTGCCTCCCGCGGATACATTGACGACATCATCGAGCCCCATGAGACCCGCCCCAGGTTGATCAGCGCTCTGCGGATGCTGCGGAACAAGCGGGACTCTAATCCGCCGAAGAAGCATGGGAACATACCCCTCTAAGGATCGCCAAAGCGCATCCTTTAAGCCCCTCCAGTGTTTATATAAAGAGGATATGGCCTTGAAGAGATACGCCCATATCATCGGCTGGGGCAAATACGTCCCCAGCAAGGTCCTAACCAACGACGACTTGGCTGGGATGGTAGATACCTCAGATAAGTGGATCCGCACGCGGACGGGGATAGTTGAACGACGCATCGCCGCCCCTAAGGAGACCACAGCCACCATGGCCGTAAGGGCTGCGCGAGATGCTTTACAGGTAGCCGATATTGACCCCCTCAGCCTGGACCTCATCATCGTAGCCACGGCCACCCCCGATTACCTCTTCCCGGCCACCGCCTGCCTCGTGCAGGATGCCTTGGGTGCTTGGAAGGCTGGGGCCTTCGACCTCTCCGCTGGCTGCTCTGGCTTCATCTACGCCCTAGGCCTGGCCAGCCACCTCATCGCCGCCAACGCCTACCAAACCGTGTTGGTCATCGGGGCCGAGACCCTCTCTCGCATCACCGACTGGAGCGACCGCTCGACATGCGTCCTCTTTGGCGACGGGGCAGGGGCGGTGGTGCTCCAGGCCAGCAACGTGCCCGGTGGCGTTGTCTCCACCGTTCTTGGGGCGGATGGGTCGGGAGCTGAGCTCCTAATCCAGCCTGCCGGCGGGAGCCGTCTCCCGGCCAGCAGCCAGACCGTAGCTGAGGGCCTCCACTATATCCACATGAACGGGCGCGGAGTCTTCCGCTTCGCCGTTCGCGTCATGGATAAGGCGACCAAGGAAGCCATCAAGGGGGCCGCTCTCACGCTGGAGGACATTGACCTCCTGATCCCACATCAGGCCAACCACCGCATCATCCAGACGGCAGCCAGATCGCTGAAGCTGCCGCCGGAGAAGGTCTTCGTCAACCTCGATAGATACGGCAACACCTCGGCTGCCTCCATCCCCATCGCCCTCTGTGAGGCCATCGAGGAGGGGAAGGTGAAGCGCGGCGACCACCTGGTCTTGGTCGGCTTCGGAGCCGGCCTGACATGGGCCGCCGCTGTGGTCAATTGGGCAGTGCCCCTGCCACCGCCGCCGGTGTCGCGCTGGAGAATGGCCCTCCGCTGGCTGCGCTACCGATGGGCGGCCATCGAGTCGTTCCTGCGCCGTTGGTGGTGGAAGCTTGAAGCCATTGTTAAGGTGCCTTTTAAGAGCAAATGAGGTAACCCTCTAACTCTTCATTTTAATCAACAACTGCTAGGATCTGGCCCTGAGCCACCTTGTCGCCTGGAGCCACACGGATAGCCCGGATCACGCCATCCCGGGGGGCAAGCAGCTCGTTCTCCATCTTCATGGACTCCAGAATAACGATGGCTTCACCAGCGGAAACGGCTTGACCTGACTCCACTGGCACAGATACCACCAGCCCAGACATAGGCGCCCGTATCGTTACCTCACCCCTTCTCTTGCTTTCCTCCCTCCTCACCCTCGATAGCCTGTAGTGGCGTTCATCCTCTACGCGAACGACATACAGCTCGCCCTTCAACAGCACCCGGTACTCTTCATCTCGCTCTTCGACAAAGACCTCATGGGAAGCATTGTCCACCAAGAGGGAGAAAAGCGAGAGGCCATTGATGTTCTGCATATCAACGGTATGGGTCTGTTCGTCAACCCTTACCTTGCCTACCTCGTTAACCTCGATCAGGAAGGTCTCGTCTTC
>CAYQVA010000207.1:0-3388 GCA_964420815.1 uncultured Anaerolineae bacterium | reverse complement strand
AACGAATGGGCAAAGTGATCCAAGTGAGTCATAGAGGGATACAAATATGGCGGCTGCATGTTGAGGAGGAAGAGGAGTTGACATGGTAATCTTGAGGTCTATACTCATAAGCCCCAAACTGCGCCTAACAGCGTGTTTGTGACGCTTCGCTAAATGCCTTCGGCACTTCGCAAACACGCGGAACGTTGGGCATTATGGTCATGATTTTTGCGTATGTGGAAAGACGAGTAATACCTTTGCGCATAAGCTGCGCAGCTGCTCAGCTCCAGGCCGCTAGAATGAAGCTGGATTAAGTAAAAACCAACACGATCGAGTAATGCCTCTTGATCCGCTGGAACTAGCCGAATTTATCATCGCAACCATAAAGCGCGAGGTGGGGGAGGCGGACGTTACCATCGGTTACCGGGAGCCATTGATCGGTTTCGCCGCCGCTGACGACCCCCGCTTCGCCGACCTGCGCCGCCTTGCCGAACCAACCCATATGATGCCCCAGGACCTGCTGCCTGGCGCCCGATCGGTTGTTTCTTTTTTCTTGCCCTTTGATCCCCAAGTGGTCGAAGCCAACGCTCAGCATAGGGAGAGGGTCGCCCACGAATGGGCCGTGGCCTATGTGGAGACGAATGCCCTCATCGAGCACATCACCGCCCACCTCATCGAGCTGCTTGGCGAGCGGGGCGTCCGTGCTGCCGCCGAGCCGCCCACCAATAATTTCGATCCGGTTACCTTGAGCAGCCGTTGGTCACATAAGAGCGTAGCCGTCATCGCCGGGCTGGGCAGCTTCGGCCTGCACCACATGGTCATTACCGACTCCGGGTGCGCCGGTCGCTTCGGCAGTTTGGTCATTGATGCCGATTTGCCCATCATCCCGCATGAACCAAAGGAACGATGTCTCTATTTCCGTGACGGCAGTTGCCTGGAGTGCATCTTCCGCTGCCCGGTTGGCGCTCTGGATGAAAACGGTGACATGGATAGGCAGCGCTGCTGGGCCCGCTGTCTTGAGGTAGCCAGGGAATACGAGCGCCTGGGACGAGCCGAGGTGTGTGGCAAATGTGCCATCGGGCCCTGTGCCTTTGAGTCAGCGGTTTAAAAAAGCCTGCGAATCAAATCCGCACGCTAAAAAAGCTTGCCTGGAGCGAGAAGCTCCGGGCTAAAAGGATAAAGCCCCTATATTTATCCTCAGGCTCGATTTCTAATCTCCTGAAGCATCCTGATGTTCTTCAGCTCCCTGGCGCGCTCCTGTCTCCTTATCCGCTCCCACTCCGGGACGCTCTCGTCCTGTATGCTCCTCCTCAGTTCGAAGATCTGGTCGCGCAGCATCGCCGCCTTCTCAAACTCCCACCGCTGAGCGGCCTCCTTCATCCGCTTCTCCAACTCCTTGATGAGGCGGGTCAGCTCATGCTTAGGTATCTCCTCTCCGACGCGGTACTCGGCCCTCCTCTCCGCCACGGTCCGCACCCTGTCGGTGAGGTCCCGTACCTCCTTGACGATGCTGGCCGGGACGATGTTGTGCTCCTCGTTGTATTTCATCTGGATGCGGCGCCGACGGTTGGTCTCGTCAATGGCTCGCCGCATGGACTTGGTGATGGTGTCGGCGTACATAATGACCTGGCCGTTGATGTGACGGGCCGCCCGGCCGATGGTCTGGATAAGCGCCCATTCAGACCGCAGGAAGCCCTCCTTGTCGGCGTCGAGGATGGCTACCAGGGACACCTCAGGGAGGTCCAACCCCTCCCGCAGCAGATTGACCCCCACCACCACATCGTAGACCCCTAGCCTCAGATCCCTGAGGATCTCCACCCGCTCGATGGTCTGGATCTCCGAGTGCAGGTAATGCACTTTGATCCCCATCTCGGCCAGGTAATCGGCCAGGTCCTCGGCCATGCGTTTGGTGAGGGTCGTGACCAGGGCCCTTTCGCCCCGCTTCACCCGCTGGTCAATCTGCCACAGGAGGTCGTCAATCTGCACCTTGGTCGGCTTGACGATGACCTCCGGATCAACCAATCCGGTGGGGCGGATTATCTGCTCCACGACCTGCTGGCTGTGGGCCAGCTCGTAGGGGCCGGGCGTGGCCGAGGTGTAGATGACCTGGTTAATGCGTTGCTCGAACTCCTCGAAGGTCAATGGCCGGTTGTCCAAGGCCGAGGGGAGGCGGAAGCCGTACTCCACCAGGGTCTCCTTGCGGGAGCGGTCGCCGTTGTACATCCCCCTGATCTGGGGAATGGTCATGTGCGACTCGTCTATGAAGAGCAGGAAGTCGTCGGGAAAATAGTCCAGGAGCGTCCAGGGGGGGCTCCCCGGCGGCCGCTGGGAGAGGTGGCGGGAGTAGTTCTCTATGCCGGCGCAGTAGCCCACCTCCCGCAGCATCTCCAGGTCGTATCTGGTGCGCTGCTCCAGCCGCTGCGCCTCCAAGAGCTTGCCTTGGGCCCGGAATTCTGCCAAGCGTTCCTCTAACTCCCTTTCGATGTCCTCCAGCGCTAAAACCAGCTTCTCCTGGGGGGTGATGAAGTGTTTGGCGGGGTAGATATCCACGGACTGGCGCTCGACAAGGACCTCGCCGGTGAGGGGGTCTATCTCCACGATGCGCTCGATCTCGTCGCCCCAGAACTCGATGCGGTAGGCGGTCTCCCCGTAGGCGGGTTGGACCTCCAGGGTATCGCCCCTCACGCGAAACCTCCCCCGGCTGAGGCTCATGTCATTGCGCTCATAATGGATGTCCACCAGGTGGCGCAGGACCTTATCCCGCCTCCGCGTCTCTCCTTTGCGCAGCTTGATCACCACCTTGCCGTACTCCTCAGGGCTTCCAATGCCGTAGATGCAGGAGACGGAGGCCACGATGATCACGTCGCGGCGGGAGAAGAGGGCGGAGGTAGCCGCCAGGCGGAGCCGGTCAATCTCTTCGTTGATGTCGGCGTCCTTCTCGATGTAGAGGTCATACTGGGGCACGTAGGCCTCGGGCTGGTAGTAGTCGTAGTAGCTGACGAAGTACTCCACCGCATTGTAGGGGAAGAACTCCCTGAACTCGCTGTAGAGCTGGGCAGCAAGGGTCTTGTTGTGGCAGATCACCAGGGTGGGGCGCTGCGCCTGCTCGATGACGTTGGCCATGACGTAGGTCTTGCCCGAGCCGGTGACCCCGAGCAGCGTCTGATGCTTATATCCCCTTCTCAGCCCCTCGACCAGCTTGGCGATGGCCTGGGGCTGATCGCCTGTGGGCTTGAAATCGGAAACGAGCTTGAATTCTGGCATCCCCCACCTCTCAGGAGGAATTATACCCGATTTAGCTGACTTTGTCCAGCTTTAGCGGATGCCATCAGGGCTTTTCAAAGTTTTAGCAATAGGGTAAAATAAAGCCACTCCTTGAGACTCAGAAAGGCAGGAGGAGGGCCATGTT
>CAYQVA010000206.1:0-3389 GCA_964420815.1 uncultured Anaerolineae bacterium | reverse complement strand
GGTTTTCCTGGGCGAGGAAGCAGACATCCTGCTGAGTTGGACCTCGGTAGGCATCCTCTCCGAGGACGAGTGGTATGTCGTTCACGTGCATTATACCGTGGACGGGAAAATGCGAGCGATGAGCGAATGGACACAAGCCACTAGTTGGCGTGTGCCCGCAACCTTCTATTCGGCGCAGGCCGATTCCTCTCTCTATAGATGGAATGTGATCGTCATGCGACAGACGGGCATGAAGCCCGATGGGACGAGGGAAGGCGTGCCCGTTAGCCCCTTAAGCGAGACCCGCAGTTTCCTCTGGCATTGATGCGAGCAGCAATTCGCCTAGGGAGTGGACAAGTCACAAGAAGAATGCCTTTGCTCTTTTATTGAAAGTGTGATATAATGACATTTAAAAGGGCTTCGGAAAATCGCTTGAATAAAAAGGAGGAATCGCGGTGCTAGTCAAGGAGAGGATGACCAGGAACCCCATCACCATCACGCCGGACACTTCCTTCGAGGAGGCATTGAGGGTGATGCGGAAGAACAAGGTGCGCCGCCTGCCGGTGCTCGATAAGGACAAGAGACTGGTGGGCATCGTTACGGAGAAGGATTTGCTTTACGCTTCCCCATCGCCGGTGACCTCTTTGGATGTCTTTGAGCTCCATTATCTCCTATCCAAGATCACGGTGAAAGACTTGATGACCAAAGAGGTGATTACCGTTGAGGAGGACACTCCCTTGGAGGAGGCAGCCCGCATCATGGCCGACAATAAGATCGGCGGCTTGCCAGTGATGAGGGATGGTGTGCTGGTGGGCATAATCACCGAGACAGACCTCTTCAAGATCTTCTTGGAGCTCCTTGGAGCCAGGGAGAAGGGGCTGAGGCTGAGCCTGCTGGTCCCGGAGAGGAAGGGCATGCTGGCCAGCCTCACCGGAGAGATAGCCAGGCTGGGCGGCAACATAGTCAGCTTGGGCACCTTCCTGGGGGAGGATCCGACCAATCGGCTCATCGCGGTCAAGGTTCAGGATGTGCCTAAGGAGGAGCTGCTGGCCGCCATGGAGGGGGTCGAGGCCAAGGTCCTCGATGTGAGGGAGGTATAGATATCATCTCCGATAACGAGAAGTCTCTCCGAAAAATACGAGAAAATGCATAAGTGAAGGGATGGAAAGCTTTGTCAGAAGATGGAGAGACCTCTCGTTAAGGCGAGCAGGCGCGTCAAGGGGGAGTGAGTTTTCCTGCCGGCTATATAGTGAAATTGGAAGGAGGGATGGTTATGGCAATCGAGAGGTGGAGGCCTCGTTGGTGGCCCTGGAGGGCCCTCAGAGAAATGGAGGAGGAGATAGATCGAGCTTTCGAGGAAGCCTTCGGCAAGGGGGCCTGGCCGACTGTATGGCGGCGATGGCGTCCCGTCATCGAGACCAGGGGATGGGCGCCAGCGGTAGACATGTTCGACAGAGAAGACAAGCTTGTGGTCTGGGCAGAGCTGCCTGGGGTGAAGAAGGAGGACATAGACGTTTCCATCGTGGGCGACACCCTGACCATCAGGGGGGAGCGGAAAGTAGAGGAGGAGATCAAGGACGAAGACTACTACTGCTGCGAGCGCGCCTATGGCAGCTTCTATCGAGCAATCTCCCTGCCCACTGACGTGGAGACGAGCAAGGTCGAGGCCAGGTACAAGGATGGTGTCCTCGAGGTTACTTTACCCAAGGCGAAGGAAGCGAAGCCCGAGAAGATAGAGGTGAAAGTCAAGTAGCCTTTGGAGATCTCACCCCCCGACAAACAAGGTTATTCTGATCAGCGCCGTGCCGCTCTTTCAGGTTGCCGTTGGTTCTCACCCTAGGGATATAACGAGAAGTCTCTCCGAAAGATATGAGGGAGTGCATAGATGGAGGGACTGCAATACTCCGAGAGTGGACGGAGAGACTTCTCGTTAGGGGTGGGTGCCAACGGCTTTCTGTTTTTGAAGCAATGAGCCGCTTTTATGGGGGTGGAGTGGTCCTGAGAAAATAGAGGCCCAAATCAGGGAGGTCACAATGAAGAAGTGGGAATGCACTGTCTGTGGTTACATTTACGATCCTGGCCAAGGGGACCCGGACGGCGGAATCCCCCCTGGAACCCCCTTTGAGGAGCTGCCTGACGAGTGGCTCTGCCCCGAGTGCGGCGCCGATAAGGACATGTTTGAGCCCCTGGAGGAGTGAGGTAGGGAAGGCGAGTCCTCGCTAAAGGGCCTCTCAAGGCGGCGGAGGAGGCTGGAGGATGACCGGGACCCTGATAAATGTGGTTACTGTGATAATAGGTGGCACCCTGGGCACAGTCCTGGGGGAGAGGTTCCCTTCCCGCATCCGTCATATCGTGATGCAGGGGGTTGGCCTGACCACCCTGGCGGTGGGGATGAGTATGGCTCTCACCACCAGCAACTTCCTGCTGGTGCTGGGGGGTATCCTCATCGGCGGCATCCTGGGCGAATGGTGGCGGCTGGAGGAGCGGCTTGACGGAGCCGGCAGATGGCTTGAGGCTAAGGCCGCTCGCTTCCCCTTCCTGGCTCGGGGGGAATTCACCAAGGGGTTCGTCACCGCCAGCCTAGTCTTTTGCGTTGGCCCCATGACCATCCTGGGCTCCATACAGGACGGCCTCTCAGGCGATTATACCCTGCTGGCCATAAAGAGCGTGTTGGATGGTTTCTCCTCCCTGGCCTTTGCTGCCTCGATGGGGATGGGGGTGACCTTTGCCGCTATCACGGTGTTGCTCTACCAGGGCACCCTGACCCTGGGGGCTTCCCTCTTCCAGGCTGTCCTCACTGAGGCCATGATAAGGGAAATGACAGCCACCGGTGGGGTCATTATCCTGGGCATCGGCCTTCTGCTCCTAGAGATAAAACGTGTCAGGGTGGCCAATTTCCTCCCCGCCCTCGCTGTCGCCCCCATTTTGGCGGCCCTATGGGAGCGCTGGGGACCGAAGCTGTAGGGCCTGAGCTGCCCTGGCTGGATGGTAAGACGGGTGCCTTCGGACCCGAAAGCGAGCCAGCCGGGGGCGGATTTGACAGAAGGGAAGCGTGTGTTATAATTAATAATAGTTATTAATTCGAATTGAGAGCAGGTGGATAAGAGAAGCGTTGCAGAGGCAAAGAGGCGGTTGGCTAGCAGAGGGCATCGGCTGACGAAGCAGCGTCAGGCCATCCTGGAGGTGCTGCGGAGCAGCGACGTCCACCCCGACGCCGATTGGGTCTACCGTGAGGTGAGGAAGGTGCTGCCTCACGTGAGCCTGGGCACCGTTTATCGCTCCCTGGAGGTCCTCAGGGAGGCCGGCCTCATCGCCAGCTTAGGGGTTGGCCCCCCTCGCCGATACGACGGCAACGTCAGCGAGCATCAGCATATCCTTTGTATCAGCTGCGGGCGCGTGGCTGATATCCA
>CAYQVA010000205.1:0-3396 GCA_964420815.1 uncultured Anaerolineae bacterium | reverse complement strand
CGGCAACGCCGAGGCCGATCCCTGCGCCGTCCCCCCTTCCTGGTTTATCGAGGCTCTCCGCCAATGCCTTCTTATATGTGGTCATTGGCTTCACAGCGCTATCAGCCCTCCTAGCCCTAGGGATGTGGAGGAAGTAATCTCGATCTGAGGAGTCGGCGCTCTCTAGTGCCAACTCCTCCACAGATTGATCTGTTGAACCTAGAAAGGGGTGTTAACCGATGAAAAGGCTTGTTATTATGGCCACGCTTCTGGCTCTTTCCCTGACCGCCCTGTTGGTCGGTGTCGCTGTAGCTGGCAAACCCGCTAACATTCGCATGAGCGATGCTCCTGATGGGGAGGCGATGACCCATTTCCCCTCGGGCACTGAGGTCGTCTACTTTATCTTCGACTACACCGACATGGAAGGGCAGGATATAAAAGTAAGGGTCTATGACAATGTGGGCAATATCCTCTTTGAGCAAGTTAAAACATACCAAGGGTCAGGAACCGAGTCCATAGCCATCCGCTTCGAAAAGGGGGCTTTCCCCGATAGCCGATATGTCACCAACCTTTACCTGGGCGGATATACGGAAATTGCACCAGAGCAAGAGGGATTTGTTCTGGCTAAGACCATCATATGGGAGGTGGGCGAGCCGGTAGCGCGGCCATCTCCGGAAAGGGTAGAGAGACCAGCGACCCCACCCAGGGCCGAGCGAGGAAACCTCCCCTTTATCTTCGGCCTGGTGGCCATCATGGTGCTGCTCATCGCCTTCGTCATTTGGGCCCTTCGCCGGGCGCTGGCCGCCGGCTAGCCTACGTAGACAGGGCTGTATGAAAGAGGTGAGGGGATTGAAGGAAGAGAAGGCAACCGCAAGTAAACTCTTATACTGGTTCTTGGCTGCTCTGGGGATCGTTGGCATCTTCCTCGTTGGGGTGTTGCTGGGGAGAACCCTCTCTGCGGCTGGCTGGCGGGGGGCCTCGATCGCTCAGCAGTTGAGATCTAAGGTCATCCGCCAGATCCGGCTTCCGACCCCCACGCCAACGCGGGGCACTGTCGAGGTGCCTCGCCTCAGCCCGGATGAGGTAAAGGAGAAGCTGGACAGCGGAGCCGATGTGGTCATCGTTGACGTGCGCAGCAGGGAGGCCTACGATGAAGGGCACATAAAGGGAGCTATCTCCATCCCCCTCTCAGAGGTGGAGAGCCGTTATAACGAGCTCCCCGAGGACAAAGAGATAATCATCTACTGCGCCCGCTGTTGACCGCCGGATAGGGACAGTGTCCGTGCGGCACAGATCTTATTCGAGAAGGGGTTTAAAGACGTTAAGGCCATAAAAGGGGGATTCCCCGCTTGGGAAAGCGCAGGATTCCCCATTGAAAAGTGATAATGGATCTGGGCAGGGCGAGGCGAGGATTGCGGTGCTTGCTGGAAAGGGGCAGCGATGTTGCCAAGCCGGTATCTAATGCCTGCTTAGAAAAATCTTAAGAAAAGGAGCGTCGAACAATGAGAACCAAACGTATAGCGGTTATAGCTGCCATCGTGGCGCTGGCCAGCCTGGTGATAGGGAATGTGGCCGCCAGAGCCACTGGCTCCCCTGCACCCGCGGGGGGCGAGATCACTGACCTGTACATGAGTGATTCACCTGACGGGCCACCTCTGCCTCACTTTCTGGTAGGACCGCAGGTCGTCCATATTGTCCCAGTAGGTACAGACGTGGTCTATGTTGTTTTAAAGTACACCAATATGGAAGGGGAGCAGTACGGAATAAAAGTCTCTGATCCCTTCGGTGGTATCCTGTTAACTCAGGACATCTCTCTTACAGGGTCAGGCACGAAGTCCTTTGAGGTGCGCTACTATGAGGATGGAGACCCAGTCGCCTTTCCCACTGGCAAATACGTCACTAACCTATATATCGGCGGCATCGGTGGGCTTCCACACAAGGATTGCTGGTGGGAAGTGAGGCATATGGTTTTCCTGCCCCTAATCCTCAGGAATTACTGAGCTTGCTGATCCAGCGAGCTACCGCAATCGAGTGCGCCCATCCCTGCTTTTGGATACAAGGCTTTAAACGATTACTCGAAAACGGAGACGCAGATCAATGTCTCCGTTTTTATCTGATCCTTCGGCTAACATGAGGTTTTGCGCGGCTGCAGCGAAGCCACAGCCCCTATAAAACTTATACCACTGTGCTTCAAGCATCTTTAAAGGGGAAGCCGCCGCGTCCCTGGTAGGGATTGCTCCATGAGATTTTTTGTGCTCAGTCTATTGACACGAACGATTTCTTGTGCTATTATTTCGACCAAAAGAGGATTTGTCAGGGACATGTCAATACTTAAAGCCGCTCTCAGCTTGCTGTTAATCTTCTTCCTATCTCTCCTCTGCCCCCGCGCCTCCGCCGATGACAAGTTGTCTCGGCTTACCACTGCCCAGAGCAGCAATGAGGCAAGATGGCGAGACAACTTGTCAGAGGAGCCAAACCCGCCGGCAACGGTTGGCCAAGCAGGTAATGCAGCCGAATTCAAACCAGGCGAAATCCTGATCAAGTTCAGGGAAGGTATCCCCAGGACTAGAATCCAGTCCGCCCTCTCTACTCGAGATATACGAGTGCTGGGCGAGATCCGTGGCCTGGGCATCGTGCGTCTCTCCGTGCCAGTGGGCCGTGAGTGGGAGAAGATAAGGGAACTCGAGCGCGACCCGCTGGTGGAATTCGCGGAGCCAAATTATATCGTCAACGTTAAGGATACCATGGTGGCTGAGGTCGCTCATGCTGCCTTGGCCATGGATATTATCCCAGATGACCCGTTTTATCCATCCCAATGGAACCTGGTGAAAATCGAGGCTCCCTCCGCTTGGGATCTCACCACCGGCAGTCAAGATGTCGTCATCGCCGTCATTGATTCAGGGGCAGATTTCGACCACCCAGAGCTGGGGGGCAAGATCTGGACGAAGCCATGTGAGATCCCAGGCAATGGGTTCGATGACGAAGGCAATGGCTATATAGACGATGTGCATGGCTGGGACTTCGTCAATTGGGACAATGACCCTCAGGATGATTTTGGGCACGGGACCTTCGTGGCTGGCATCGCAGCGGCGGCAACTAACAACGGCATGGGCATCGCTGGCGTCTCCTGGGGGGCCAAGATCATGCCCATCAAGGTGATAAACGCCGATGGCTATGCCTACTATTACGATATAACCAGTGGCATCTATTATGCCGCTGACAACGGGGCAAAGATTATCAACATGAGCTTCGATAGCGCTGCTTATTCTCAGGCACTACAAGCAGCGGTCGCCTACGCCCACTCTAAGGGTTGCTTCATTGTCGCCGCCGCAGGGGACACCGGCGATGATGCCTACCGATACCCAGCCGCACACGCCTATGTCGTTTCCGTCGCCGCCACTAACCGTGATGATGAGC
>CAYQVA010000204.1:0-3438 GCA_964420815.1 uncultured Anaerolineae bacterium | reverse complement strand
TCGCTTTGGAGCGAGATAGCCTCCATCGGTGCGAGACCATTTGTCATCGCCACGTTTGGTCAGCACAAGACGGGGCGTGGACGCCCCTCTGTAGCAAGCGAAAGAGAGCCTCGCCTTGCCCCGGAAGAAAGTGTCAGGTGGCTAGATATACCATCATTACCACAGGATGTCAAGCCTTTTTGCGCAACCTCGCCAGCAGCTTTTCTAACGGCAGCGTGTTGGCCACATCCTTCGCCTCGGCCCATCCGCGACGAGCCATGGCCAGGCCGAAGACGAGCGAGCCCATCCCCTCCGCCCGGTGGGCATCACTGCCGATGGTTACCATCACCCCCTCTTGGATAGCATGGCGGACGTGCGCCCCGTCCAGGTCCAGGCGGTTGGGTTGGGCGTTGACCTCCAACATGGTGCCCGTCTTGGCCGCTTCGGCCACGATCTCCTCGAAATCCAGGGCACATGGCTCCCGCTCGCCGATGATCCGCCCCGTCGGGTGGGCGATGACGTCCACATGGGGGTTGCGTATGGCGGCGATGATGCGTCTGGTCATCCTCTCCCTGTCCTGGCGCAAACCCGAGTGCACCGCGGCGACGACGATGTCCAGCTCCGCCAGCACCTCATCAGGCAGGTCCAGGCTCCCATCGCCCCTGATCTCCACCTCCACCCCCGCCAGCACATGGAAGGGGGCCAGTTTCTCATTGACCGCCTCGATCTCCCTTTGGCGCTCTCTGATCCGCTCCACTGTCAGGCCACGGGCGATGCCAAGCCCCTTGCTGTGATCGGTGATGGCGACGTATTCATATCCTCGCTCCATTGCCGCCAGTGCGATCTCCTCGATGCTGCCCACCCCATCGCTCCAGTTGCTATGGACGTGCAAATCGCCCCTGATCTGGGCGGGTTCGATCAGGTGAGGCAAACGCCCCTCCCTGGCCGCCTCGATCTCACCGGCCGCCTCGCGCAGCTCAGGGGGAACCCAGGCTAACCCCAGGGTACGGTAGACCTCCTCTTCCTCAGGGCAGGCGATGATCGTGCCGTCGGGGCGCGTGAAGCCGTATTCGCTCAGGCTGAGCCCTTGCTTCAAAGCCAACTCCCGTAGCTGGACGTTGTGCTCCTTGGAACCGGTGAAGTACTGGAGGAGGGAGCCGTAGTGGCTCTCGGGGAGAACCCTCAGGTCTATCTGGAGGCCGTTTTCCAGGATGACCGTGGCTTTGGTGTCGCCCATGGCCTGAACCTCGGCCACGAGGGGCAGGTGGACGAAGGAATCCACCACCCTCTCAGGTTCATCGGAGGCGGCCAGGATGTCTATGTCGCCTACGGTTGGCTTGCGGCGTCGCAGGCTACCCGCCGCAGTTACATGCCTGGCCTGGGGGCACTCTTGGAGGCCAGCCATCACCTCTTCGGCCACAGGCAGCGCCGTGCTCAGGAGGATGCGCGTGGAGAGGCGATGGAGGGTCTCGATGCCGCGCAGGATCCTCTCCTCCGATTTAGCGCCCATGCCAGGTAGCTGGCGGATCCTCTGCTGGCGGGCGGCCTCCTCAACCTCGGCGATGCTGGTGATACCCAGCCTCTCGTAGAGGAGCCAGGCGGTCTTGGGACCGACATCGGGGATGGAAAGCAGCGAGAGGACGCCGCCGGGGATCTCCTCGCGCAGTTGGTCGTGGAGCTCCAATCGGCCGGTGCGCAGGATCTCGTCTATCTTGGCGGCCATGGACTTGCCGATGCCTGGTATCCCCTCCAGTTTCCCCTCGCGCCAGACGTCTTTTATGTCTCGAACGTGGTACTTGATGTTGTCGGCCGCGCGGCGGTAGGCGGCGACGCGGTAGATGTTCTCCCCCTTGATCTCCAGCATATCGGCGATCTCATAGAATATCCGAGCGATCTCGCTGTTAGTCATCATCATCGCCCCCTCTGAAAGCTCTAATTTGCAGAGAAGCTGGCGCCCTCTTGGTTAGAGGATGCCCTACTCTCTCGGACTGAATATATGGACTGGCAATTCAATTATACCACAAATCTGCAGAGATAGGTTCATAGCGGACACTTATAGCCGACACAGCGGTCGGCCACTACATATCAGGGCGTAGAGCGGCAAACTGCCTTGTCCGCTGTTCTTATCTACTTGCCTCAAGGCGGAGTTAATGGTAGAATATGAAACGCCAAGGGTATCTGCCAGGAGGGTCGAGGTTGGATAATAGGTTCAAAGCAGAACGGATAATCCTGGCTTTAGTGCTCTTCACCGGCGCCGCCCTGCGCCTATATAAGGTTAACTGGGATGGGGGGCAATTAGCGCATCCGGATGAGCTCTCAACCGTCGCTTTCTACGCCCCTACGATACATTGGCCGAAGGATTGGTCGGCTGCCCTCGACCCCAGGCAGTCCCCGCTGAACCCCTTCTGGGATCTCAAAGCCGGCAGGAGGAGAAGCTACACTTACGGTCACTTGCCACTTTATCTATTGGTTGCGACCGCCAATTTTATCCATAGCCTGGCCCCTTTAGCCGAGAAGATTGGCGCTTCCCAAAGTCTGGTGGAAGCGATTAGGGGCGTGAATAAGGTGCCCAGATTGGCCTACGTTGGCCGCTTCATCACGGCCATTGCGGATACAGCCACCATCTATCTCGTCTACTTAATCGCCAGACGAATCTATGGGAGGAAGGCAGGGCTCCTTGCCGCCTCCCTCTCTGCCTTCACCGTCATCCAGATACAGTTAGCCCACTTCTTCGCCGTTGATCCCCTCTCGGCCACCTTCACTCTGCTGGCGCTGTATGGGGCTATCCTGTTGGTGGAACGGCCATCGTCCCGAATGGCCCTCCTCACCGGCTTTGGTGCCGGGCTGGCCATCGCCTCCAAGTTCAGCGCTCTTCCCATCCTGGCTGCACCGGCGGTGGCAGTGATCATCCTCCTCTTCCAACGACGGCTCACCTTGGCGGAGGCGATCCCTCTGGTAGCCATTACTTTTCTCGTTGCCCTCGTCACTTTCGCCGTCACCTCGCCTTTCGCGATCCTCGATTGGCCCAACTTCGTGCAGGCAGTGATCCTAGAGCAGGGGGCTATGGTGCGCGGCGTGGCTGACCTCCCCTTTACCCGCCAGTATCGAGGCACCGCACCCTACCTCTACCACATCGTGCAGCAGCTCCGCTGGGGGATGGGCTGGCCGCTGGGGACAGTGGCCTTTATGGGTCTGGGTTGGGTGCTGGTGCGAGCGCTCCTCCGTCGGGCACAGCCGAGCGAATTGATCCTCCTGTCCTGGATCATCCCCTACTTCGGCATCACTGGGCTCTTCCTGGCCAAGTTCATGCGCTACATGGTGCCGGTGGTGCCGCTTCTTGTGCTGATGGGCGCGGGCTTGTTGTGCAAGTTGCAAGTGGCAAGAGGCAAGTGGCAAGTTCGCTATTTGCTCATACCTGTGGCGTTAGGCGGGGCCATCTTCTGGTCGCTGGCCTTCGTG
>CAYQVA010000203.1:0-3441 GCA_964420815.1 uncultured Anaerolineae bacterium | reverse complement strand
GTTCAGGACGGCGCCCCTCCGCGCGAGCGGGGTGGCAGTGGGTGGGGTGGGCTCGACACGCTCCCTACTCACCAGCCGGGCCAGGGAACAAGGGCCTATGCAGCCAACGACGAGGAAGGCCAGAAGCAGGATCGCTACCAACAGTAACCGCTTATTCATCTCTTCCTCCTAAACACGATATCGCTTTCCCCAGTTTCCATGGCTCGCATTGTTAACCCGATCTGCTCCCAGCTAGATAGTTCCAATAGTTCCTTAATTTTATATTAACATAGATGGGTCTCATTGTCAAGTACATGAAAAAGTGGCAAGAGAGATGAGGTGATTCGGAGCTTGATAAAACGCCCAGGGACTAGTATAATTGATGTTAGTCTAAAGCCTTAGACGGAGGAATGGATGTGTCTCCTCTGATATTGATAACGAACGACGATGGGATAGATTCACCTGGGCTGCTGGCGGCGGTCGAAGCCGTTCACGGCTTGGGGGAGATATTGGTGGTCGCTCCTGAAAAACAGCAGTCAGGTGCGGCCAGAAGCCACCCCTCCTGTAGGGGAAGGATCCGCGAGAGGGTCATCGAGATAGAGAGGGGGAGAATCCCTGCCTTCTCTTTGGAGGGCTCCCCTGCTCAGGCTGTTCAATGGGGGATTTTGAAGCTTCGCCCAAGGAGGCCCGATCTCGTCGTCTCCGGGATAAACTACGGTGAAAACGTAGGGTCAAATATCACTGTCTCCGGGACAATCGGGGCAGCGATCGAGGTGGCCAGCTATGGGATACCTACCTTGGCTGTCTCCTTAGAGACCGAGCCTAAGCACCACTTCTCGCACAGCAAGGAGGTAGATTTCTCCGCCGCCGCATTCTTCACCCGCATCTTCGCCGAATACCTCCTCTCCGCTGGGCTGCCGGAGGGTGTGGACATCTTGAAGGTGGATGTGCCTCAGGGAGCAACCCCTGAGACCCCTTGGCGGCTGACAAGGGTCTCCCGACAGAAGTATTACCACCCTACGATCAGGGAGGGTAACGATCCGGAAGAAGAAATCTTCGGTTACAGGAGGGAGATTGATTTCGATACCCTGGAGCCTGATTCGGACATCTATGCCTTGAGTGTGGATAGGGTGGTCTCTGTATCCCCCCTGACCATTGACCTCACAGCCAAGGTGGATCTCGAACGCTTCGCCGAGATCCTCGTCGGAAGGAGGAATCATGGGCTTGATCTTGACTCGCTACGGCGAGATCGGGGTGAAGGGGAAGAATAAGGCCTGGTTCATTAAGATCCTGAGGCGCAACATCAAGGAGTGCCTCGCCCAGAAGGGCATCGAGGCCAAGGTGATAAAGCGCGGCGAGAGGGTCTATATCGAGACGGACCGGGTGAGGGCGGCCTTGAAGGCGTTGAGCTATGTCTTCGGCGTCACCTCCTACAGCCCCGTCAGCGAGGTGGAGGCCGACATCGAGGTCATAAAGGATGAGGCCCTACGCCTCTCCTTGGCAGCCGGCCTAGATGCGACCAAGAGCTTCCGCATCCGCGCCAGGCGCGTCACCAAGGACTTCCACCTCACCTCGCCTGAGATTGACCGCGTCGTGGGCAGCCACGTGAAGGCTGCCACCGATGCCAGGGTTGACCTCTCCAGCGCAGCCGACGTAACCGTCTACATCGAGTTGATCAGGGACAAAGCCCTCCTCTACACCCAGAGGTTCGAGGGAGCTGGCGGCCTCCCCCTGGGCACCGAAGGCAAGGTTGTGGCCCTCATCTCCGGCGGCATAGACTCCCCTGTTGCCGCCTGGTTAATGATGAAGCGCGGCTGCGAGGTCATCCCCCTCCACTTCCGACAGAACGAGGTCGAGCACGGCAAGTTCCTCGACAACTGCCGCATCCTGGCCCAATACGCCTGGGGATCCAAGATCGAGCCTATGGTCATCGCCCACGAGGAGGTCTTCGGAGAGACCTATCGAAGGCTGCAGGACATCGGTGCCGAGCGCTGGACCTGTATCTTCTGCAAGAGGGCTTTCCTCCAGAAGGCATCCGAAATCGCCGAGGAGCTGGGGGCCAACGCCATCGTTACCGGGGAGAGCCTGGGGCAAGTGGCCAGCCAGACCCTGGAGAACCTGGAGCTCATCTCCTACGGCATCTCCAAGCCCATCCTGCGCCCCCTCATTGGTTTGGACAAGGCGGAGATCACGGCTATCGCCAAGCGCATCGGCACCTTCGATGTCTCCACCCGCGATTCCCAGGCTTGCCGATACCTTCCCCCCAATCCCATCACCAGGGGCAATTTGCCCAGGTTGAAGGTCATAATGGAGCGGCTCGGCTGCCTGAAGACGGCACCAACCTCGGTGAAACAGATATGAGCCCATAATTTCGCACTTTTGAACTTCCCATTCTCAGCCGCGTCAAAGAGCCATTTTCGCTGCTCTGAGGGGCGTCCCCGCCCTGTTTTCGCGTCTGAGACGGGGCGAGACGCCCCTTAGAGCAGGTAAGATAGCCGTAAGTGCGGAAAACAGGATGAGAGCGTTAATTTACGATGGGCAGCTGAAGTTTGTCGAAGATTACCCCACCCCAGTGCCCCCACCATCGGAGGCGTTAGTGCGGGTGACCCTTGCCGGCATCTGCAACACCGATATCGAGATCACCAAAGGCTACATGGGCTTCACCGGAGTCCTGGGACACGAATTCGTGGGCGTGGTCGAGGAGTGCGCCGATGAGAGCATGATAGGCAAGCGGGTCGTGGGGGAGATCAACTGCTATTGCGGGGAATGCGACTATTGCCGCCGAGGGCTGGTCACCCATTGCCCGAACCGCACCACACTGGGGATCAGCGGTCGGGATGGAGCCTTCGCCGATTACCTCGTCTTACCGAGGCGCAACCTCCACGTCGTGCCCGATGCCCTCAGCGACGAGGAAGCTGTCTTCACCGAGCCCCTAGCTGCGGCGCTGGAGATCCTGGAACAGGTGCACGTCAAACCAACCGACCGGACAGTCGTCCTCGGCGACGGAAAGCTGGGGCTGCTGGTGGCTCAGGTGCTAAGCCTGGTCGGCTGCGACTTGGTGGCAGTGGGTAAGCACCCTCAGAAGCTAGCCATCCTCCAACGGAGAGGGATCGAAACCCGCCTCGTTGAAGAGGGGATTGACTTAAAGGCAGACATCGTGGTGGATTGCACGGGGAACCCCAGCGGTTTCGAGATGGCCAGGGAGCTCGTGAGGCCTCGAGGCACCATCGTCGTCAAAAGCACCTTCCACGGCGCTTCCCAGATCGCCTTCACGCCCATGGTTGTCAACGAGGTGACCATCGTCGGCTCCCGCTGCGGGCCCTTCGCCGCAGCGCTGCGGCTGCTGGAGCGGGGTCTGATCGAGGTCAGGCCCCTCATTAGCGCCGTCTACCCCCTCGACGAGGGCCTGGCCGCCTTCAAGAGGGCGAAGGCAAGGGGGACGCTGAAGGTGCTCCTGCGGAT
>CAYQVA010000202.1:0-3441 GCA_964420815.1 uncultured Anaerolineae bacterium | reverse complement strand
GGTCGCCCCGCTGCACGTTGACCAGGACGCAGGGCGTCTCCAGCATGATCCCCAGGCCAAGGTTCTCCATCATCAGGCTGAAGCCGGGGCCTGAGGTGGCGGTCATGGCCTTCACCCCGCCCCAGGAGGCCCCTAGCACGGCAGCCATGGAGGCCAGCTCGTCCTCCATCTGGATGAAGGTGCCTCCCACCTGAGGCATCCTCCTAGCCATATACTCAGCGATCTCGGAGGCGGGGGTGATAGGGTAGCCGGCGAAGAACCTGCATCCAGCAGCGATGGCCCCTTCGGCGCAGGCGTGGTCTCCCAGCATGAACTCTTCGCGTGCCAGTGGGTTGTGCTGACCTCGGCTCATGGCAACACCGCCTCCTTCTCCGCCTCCACTACAAAGATAGCGAACTCAGGACAGATCATCTCGCAGAAGCGACAACCGACACAGGCCTCCCCGTTTTTAACGCGAGGGGGGTGATACCCTTTAGAGTTAAATTCTTCCGACACCTCCAAAACCCCCCTGGGGCAAAATTCCACACAAAAGCCGCATCCCTTGCATCTCTCCCTGATTATGTGGATCTCCCACTGAGGGGTCTTTTCCAAAGCGATCGGTTTCCTCCAGTATTTCACCTCTCGCTCCCAATCTTCCTAAGCCATTTTCGGGCATGGCTCACCGGATGCCCGAATAGCCTCGAAGATGCCTTTACACTTTAGTTCGAATCGCTGAGGCATCCTAGGGGATTCGAGGTTTGGGGGCTATAGGGCCGCCATAGGCGGCCCCACAACCCCCACTTCCCCTTTCGTTACCTAATTATACTATTTTTCACAAAGAACGCAAGTTCATTTAAACGAGGGGGAAAGCAACTCCGTGGGTATGGTCTCCGGCTGTGAGCCGCCTGGCGGCGCCCAGAAAAGTCGCATCTCAGAGTAGGATTTGGTGTTCCTGTACCTGATCATGATCTCATGGTCGCCCGCTTCGAATTGAAGGGGACCAACCGATGTAGATGGGCTCTCAAGGATCCGCTGGCCGTCAATATAAAGGACGGCATAGTCGTTAGAATAGAGCTGAAACCAATATTCGCCTGCTTCCTTCATCCGAATCCTCCCCTCCCATTGGGCGCACCAGGGCACCGGCAACGGATCGTCGTGCCAACGGAAGGAGATGATGGGGTCCACCTGCTGGAAAGCAGGCAGCCCGGCCCAATCCGTCCCCCGGTAGTAGCGGCCTAAAAGCCCCTTGCTGGCCAAAGGCACAGTACAGAGGGCCTCCTGAGGCACTATCTCAGCTACCTTCCCAGGTGCCCTCCAGTAGAGTTCCATGGGCCCACCGGCGCAATCGAGGCAGAGGACCTTGAGGGAATGCCATCCCTTGGCCGCAGTCAGGGTGCCCTCTACAAGCTTTGCCTCGCCCCCTCGCTGGCCCGGATTATCAACGATCAGCTCCCCATCAACGCGAACCTGCGACCTCCCCGCCGACCTGGTGCCGATGGCATAGGTGCCCGACTGAGGGATGAAAATTGTCCCCTCCCAAACGGCACTGAAGGGCGCAGGTAAAGGTGCCTCCAATCCCCAGTCGAAGTTAATCTGGGGCTCTTTGCGTTCCAAGATGGGCTCTCCCTGCCCCTCTGCTCCCTTGCTCCCTTGCCCCCTTGCTCCCTTGTAGTATCGCCCCACCAGGCCCTGGATGGCACCCACATCCTCCTTCTTCACAGTGAAGGAGAAGAACATGGTCTTGCCGAAGGGGTCCCTGATCTCTTGATAGGTGCCTTGGGGATAGTAGCGGAAGAAGGATTCAGGGGGGAGGGCGACGCGCCAGGGCTCCAGGATGTAGACCACGTCCTTGTCCACCCTCTCCCTGATGGGCAGGTGATCAATGGCCCTGAAGAAGCGCTCGTCAAGCCTCCGATCGAGGCCTCTCACAAGGAACCTGAAGGCCGGGGTGCCCTGGTTCTGCAAATAGAAGCGGTATCTCTCCCTGCCCAGTTGGTTGACATAATAGGCCACGGCCGTATCTGCGGTGGAGAAGGCGTGGAAGACCTCGGGGTGGTTCATCTGCTTGTTGAAGTAGCGATCGTAGTTAAGATAGGTTGCCGCCAGCATCAGTGCCACCACCAGAAGCGTGGAGATAAATGTGGTCACTCGGTTGGCTTCGCACCAGGCCTTCCAGGCTTTGCCCAGGGGCACGGCGGCCATGGCGTAGATTGCCGGGATGGCCACGATGGTGCGCGCCGCCTGGGGCGCCTCCCAGTCGAGGGAGAGGATCCCCGCCTGCATGGTGATGAGGAACCACGTGACGAGGAGGAAATGAGGAGGGCTCAGCCAGCGGTACAGGCAGTAGCCGAAGCCCACCACGAGGAGGGGGGCGGCGATGGGGTCGAGGGTAGGCGCTCCGGGCAGCCCATGCCGGCCGTTGTTGTCGCCACGGTAGTTGAACATCAGGGCATGCTTGCGCACATTGCTCTCCAGGGCAGCTATCCTCCCTTGCCAGGTATCCTTGGTGGTGAAGATAGATGTTTGTGCCATGCGCCTGGTGAAATCGGCGGGGTGCTTAACGGCATAGACCCCCAAGGGGACGAAGACGAGCAGGGCGATGCCCACGTAGATGGCGAGCCCGCCGAGGCTCTCCCTGATGCCATCCCGACGCAGCAGGAACCCATACAGCAGGTAGGCCAGGACGACGAAGGGGAAAAGCCTGAAGGCGGTGTAGGAGTATAGGCCCAGGCCGAGCATCAGCCCGCCGAGGGCGAAGTCCATCCTCCTACCCGATCGCAACCCCTTGAGAAGGTAGTAGAGGGTGGCCACCTCGAAGAGGGGGGCCAGGGTGTTGTAGCCCATGCCGAAGCGGCTGAAGTTGACGTGCCAACTGGAGACGGCCAGGAAGGAGGCAGCGATGAGGGCTGTCCTCTGCCCAAGGATGAGCTTGACCAGGAAGTAGAAGGCCACCACGGTCAACGTGCCTATGGCGGCCACCAGGAGGCGCATGGTCAATAGCTCCACGCCGAAGAGCTTGAAGGCCAGGGCGAGGAGGTAGAAGAAGAGGGAGGGGTTGTTGGGGGAGTATATCCCCATGGGGCTGAAGGGCTTGCCCCTCAGGATTGCGATCGCCTCCAGCGCCGCCTCCCCTGCATCATACCAAACGCCATAGGGCATCTTATCCAGCTGATAGCTCCGCATGAAGGCGGCGATGGCGACGATGAGCCCCAGCAGCAAAGCCTCAGCCCAGGATGGAAGGAGCGCCTTCCCCCGCGGAAGCGCTCCCAGCCCTGCTCGCCGGTCGAGCCTCCAGAAGGCCCACATGAAGAAGGCCAGGCTCAGCAAGTTGATGGCTAAAGCCAAATTGGGGTCGAGTTCCCGCCACCAAGCAAACAGAGCCACGATGGCAGTGAGACAGGCCACCAGCAGCAAGAGCCTCTGAGTAGCCGCTTCCCCCCTTGCTCCCCTGCTCCCCTGCTC
>CAYQVA010000201.1:0-3445 GCA_964420815.1 uncultured Anaerolineae bacterium | reverse complement strand
TCGCACTCCATAATTAGCCGAAAGGAGATGCAAGATGCCTTTGGAGAGAGGGCTCATCCAGGTCTACACCGGCCCTGGCAAGGGGAAGACCACCGCTGCTCTTGGCTTAGCAATGCGGGCGGCGGGGCACGGGTTGAAGGTCCACATCGTCCAGTTCATGAAGGGCTGGCCCCACTACGGCGAGTTGGTCAGCATCCAGAAGCTGCCCAACGTCACCATCCGCCAATTTGGCCGCCCCGATTTCGTGGACAAGGACAATCCCGACCCTGAGGACGTCCGCCTGGCCCGCGAGGCCCTGGAGCACGGGCGGCAGGCGGCGCTGAGCGGCGACTACGACATCGTCGTCCTCGACGAGATAAACGTGGCCCTGGACTTCGGGCTGATCGAGCTATCAGACGTCCTCTCGCTCTTGGAGGAGAAGCCCGATAAAGTGGAGCTGGTCCTCACCGGCAGGAACGCCCCCCTTGAGGTTGTCAAACGCGCCGACCTGGTGACGGAGATGCTGGACATCAAGCATCCCTACTACGAGGGGGTAGAAGGGCGGCGAGGGATCGAATTCTGAAATGGGAGGTGCGGATGTTTGACAAGGAAATCCTGCAGGAGATCGCCAAGAAGAAGGAAGAATGGGAGAAAACAACCCTTCAAAAGACCATGGATCGCTTCGGGGAAAGGCGGGAGGAGTTCATCACCGCCTCCGGCACGCCGGTGGAACGCCTCTATACCCCATCGGACATAGCCGACCTGGACTACCAGCGTGACCTGGGTTTCCCCGGCGAATATCCCTTCACCCGCGGCATCCACCCCACCATGTACCGTGGAAGGCTGTGGACAATGCGCATGTTCGCCGGCTATGGAACGGCTGAGGAGACGAACGCTCGCTTCAAATACCTGCTGGATCACGGAGAGACGGGGCTCTCCGTGGCCTTCGATATGCCCACCCTCTATGGCTACGACACCGACGACCCAGAGGCCATGGGGGAGTTCGGCAAGTGCGGCGTGGCCGTCTCCTCCCTGGCCGACATGGAGATCCTATTCGAAGGCATCCCCCTGGACAAGGTCACCACCTCTATGACCATTAACGCCCCCGCCGCGGTTATCTGGGCCATGTACATCGCTGCCGCCGAGAAACAGGGTGTGCCCATGGAGAAGCTAGGGGGCACCATCCAGAACGACATCCTGAAGGAATACATCGCCCAAAAGGAGTTCATCTTTCCCCCGGAGCCCTCCATGCGCCTCATCGTGGACACCTTCGAGTTCGGGTCGAAGCACCTGCCCAGGTGGAACACTATCTCCATCTCCGGCTACCACATCCGCGAGGCTGGAGCCACCGCCGTGCAGGAGCTGGCCTTCACCCTGGCCGACGGCTTCGCCTACGTTCAGGCGGCCCTTGACCGGGGGCTTGACATTGACGAGTTCGCCCCACGGCTGTCCTTCTTCTTCAATGCCCACAACGACTTCTTCGAGGAGATAGCCAAGTTCAGGGCGGCGCGGCGGATTTGGGCCAGGGAGATGAGGGAGCGTTTCGGAGCCAAGAACCCCCGCTCCTGGTGGCTGCGCTTCCACACCCAAACGGCTGGCTGCACCCTCACCGCCCAGCAGCCGGAGAACAACATCGTGCGCACCACCATCCAAGCCCTGGCGGCGGTGCTGGGCGGGACACAATCCCTCCACACCAACTCCATGGACGAGGCTTTGGCGCTGCCATCGGAGCTGGCCGTGCGCATCGCCCTCCGGACGCAGCAGATCATCGCCCACGAGAGCGGCGTAACGAACACGGTTGACCCCCTGGCCGGCAGCTACTTCGTTGAGGCGCTCACCAACAAGATGGAGGCCGAGGCTTATGAATACTTCGAAAAGATCGAAGCCCTGGGTGGGATGGTCGCGGCCATTGAGAAGGGATTCCCCCAGCGGGAGATCGCCGAGAGCGCCCATCGCTATCAGCGGGAGATAGACACCAAGCAGCGCATCGTCGTCGGCGTCAACGAGTATCGGCTCGAGGAACCCGTGACCATCCCTTTGTTAAAGGTGGACCCTGAAGGGGAGCGGCGGCAGATCGAGCGGCTCAAACGGGTGCGCCGCGAGCGGGACAACGGGGCCGTAAGGGAAAAGCTGGCCGCCCTACGCGAGGCCGCCCAAGGGACTGAGAACCTGATGCCCTACATCCTGGACGCCGTGCGCGTCTATGCCACCCTGGGCGAAATCTGTGGTGTGCTGCGGGAGGTCTTCGGGGAGTACCGGGAGCCCGTAATCCTATAAAGGTCGCCTCTGGCAGGATTAGAAATAAAAGGGGCGTAGCATCGCTACGCCCCTTACGCATTGCGAGGACATATGACATACATCGAGGGAACATTCCTCTCACATCTCCTGCCGCCCCTCCAGGGCCTTGGTCAAGGTCACCTCGTCGGCGTACTCCAGGTCCCCGCCAATGGGCAGCCCCCTGGCCAGACGGGTGACGCGGATGCCAAGGGGAGCGATCAGGCGCTGCAGGTACATGGCGGTGGCTTCGCCCTCGAGGCTGGGGTTCGTTGCCAGGATGACCTCGCTGACGGGATTCGCCCTCAGGCGGTCGAGCAGCTCGCGGATTTTGAGGTCCTCAGGGCCGACTCCGTCCATAGGGGAGATGACCCCATGCAGGACGTGATAAAGCCCGTTGTATCCCCCCGTCCGCTCGATGGCCAGGACATCGAGGGGCTCCTCGACGACGCAGATCGTGGAGCGGTCCCGTCCCTCGTCGCGACAGATGGGGCAGGGGCTCTCCTCGGCGATGTTGAAGCAGATGGAGCAGGTGACCGTCCTCTCCTTGAGCTGCTGGATCGCCTCGGCCAGGGCCCTGGCCTGCTCCTCCGGCGCCCGCAGCAGGTAGAAGGTCAAACGCGAGGCCGTCTTGGGCCCGATCCCCGGCAGCTTGCTGAATTCTTCGATGAGTCGCGACACAGGCTTGGCTATCGGTTGCATCACACCAATCCCGGAATCATAAGACCCCCTGTCAAGGCACTCATATCCTACCCATCTACTCACCTCTCAGGGGCCCTGCACATCAACGATCTTAGCGCCATACATCTTCACCGCCGCCTTGACTAGGGGATCCTCGATGACGGCTTGGTATCTCTCCTCTTTATCCTTCGGCGAGAGCACGCACCTGATCCGATGGGGGCTCCCCATCGTCTCGCTGAGGACCCTCTCCACGAAGGCCTTGTTCTCCGGCTCCTCGATCCTCTCCTTGTGGAAGGAGTAGTAGAACCCCAGGACGACCATGTCACCCACGACGGCTATGGGCTCGCAGGACTTCAGCAGGGCCTCGATGGACCTGTTGCGCGGCCTTATCCTCGCCAGGACCTCCGGCCAGCTCCCCCTCACCTGCTCCAGGCTGGCCTGAGGCACGCCCTCACGCGATACCTCCGCGCGAGGCCCTTCGTCGGCATGAGCGCCCTCGCGCGATTCGACT
>CAYQVA010000200.1:0-3464 GCA_964420815.1 uncultured Anaerolineae bacterium | reverse complement strand
CCAGAGGCCCAGCGCCGTGACCCCGGCGAACAGCAGCAGGTTTTGGACCGTCCCGATGACCAGTAAGAGCCAGAGAGGGATGGGCAACGAGGGTGGCAGCTCCCTTAAGGTGAGGGCGTAAGGGATGATGGCCAGCGAGCCGATCAGCGCGCCGCCGACCAGCACGCCAAAGGCCTTCCAGGTGAGCCGACGATCGGCGGATTGAATAACGGACCTCCGCATGGTCTCCCCCTCCAAGCACCCAGCCGCTAAGACGCTAGGACGCTATGGCGCTTAGACGCTATTCATACCTCAACGCCTCCACCGGCGCGAGCTTCGCCGCCCTCCAGGCGGGATAGAGTCCGCCGATGGCGCCCAATGCCAAGGCCAGCACTGCGGTTCGAGCCAACAGCCCGGGGGTGAAGCGGACAACGGTAGCTATGCTTGCCGCCGGCAATAACCCCAATAGCCTTGTCAGACACCAGGCCAGGGCTACCCCCACAAGGCTGCTGATTAGGGTGAGGACGATGGACTCGGCCAGGATCATCCGCAGGATCCTCCCCCTGCGCCAGCCTACCGCACGCAATACCCCGATCTCCCTCGTTCGCTCGAAGACGCTCATCACCATGGTGTTCATCAGGATCACCGAGCCCACGAGGACGGTGAGCAGGAGGATGCCATCGGTTATGGCGCGCATGTTCTTCATATCGGGCAGGCTCTCGGCGAAGTCGGCGGAGCGGGTGATGAGCAGCTCCGGATACTCCTCCTTAAGGCGCTGTAATACCTCCTCAACCCGGTCTGGGTCCTTGACTTTGATGGAAAGGAGCATCACCTGTCGGGGCTTGTGCAATAGGCTCTGCGCCTCGCGCAGTTCAATGACCCCGCCGTTGTCCTCGTAGGCGCTCCCGGTCTCGTAAATTCCGGTGACGCGAAAGGTTGCCCCCAGCAGCCTGATGGTATCGCCGACCTCCTTGCCCAGGATGTCCGCCGCCTTGCGCCCCAGCAAAATCTGGCGGCGAGCGGTCAACCCCTCCCCCTCCACGATGTGGAAGCGGCGCAGGTTGGGATCGGCGCGGTGGTAGCCGTTTACGATGAAGAGGGGCATCTTGGAGAAGCTGACCACGCCCATTATGGAGCCGGAGACGTATTCCACTTCGGGCATGGCGGCGATGCGCTTCCCCACCCGCTCGTCAATGGTGCTGAAGGCTAGGTCGGAGATGCCAGCCTCCACAGCCGTCAACTCCGCCTCGGCGACCACCCCGCTGAACTCCTGGATGAAGCCCTCGATGAGGCCGCTTATGGCCACCACCCCCATTATCCCCATGCCCAGGCCGACGATGGTCAACAGGGTGCGGATGCGGCGACGGAAGAGGTTACGCACCGCCAATCCCCCAGGTAGAAGGATGACAGTCGCCCCTCCGCCCCCTTCGCGGCTCATCGCCTGGACCGGCGTCAGCCGTGAGGCCCACCATGCGGGGTAGATGCCGCCCAGAAGCCCCAAGGCCAGGGCCGTGCCCAGGGCCTGCAGGAAGAGCCCCGGGGTGAGGCTGCCCTGAGATAGGGTGCCGATGGCCGGGATGCGGCTCAAGAGCTTGACCAGGATGACGCCGAAGGCCATCCCCAGCGCGCTCCCTAAGAGGCTCAAGCCCAGCGATTCAGCCATGATCATCGAGAGCACCCGCCATCTTCGCCAGCCTAGGGCGCGCAGGGTTCCGATCTCCCTCGTGCGCTCGAAGACGCTCATGAGCATGGTGTTCATCATCCCCACCCCGCCCACCAAGGCGGCGAAGAAGGAGATCCCCCAGGCGAAGCCCTGCACGATCTCGATCACATCCAATCTCTCGGTGACCTCGGAGGTCCGGGATACCCCCAGATCGGGGAAGCGCCTTTCGATCCTCTCGCGGACGACCTCCAGCTTGCGGATGTCCTTGAGTTTCAGGAGAAAGGCGATCACCTTGTGCGGCTTCCCCGAAAGGCGCTGCGCTTCGGTCAGGGAGACCACCGCCGCACCATCTTCCATGGGCGCGCCTGTCTCGTAGATGCCCACGATGCGGTAGGTGCTCTCGTAGATGCGCACCGTGTCGCCGACCCCCTTATCGAGGTTCTCGGCCGCCGCTTTGCCGATGATTATCTCCTTGCCGGGGCGACTGCCGCGCCCGCTGCCCAGCATCCGGCCCTCGCTGATCTTGAAGTGCTGGATGGCGTAGTCATCGGGGTCGTAGCCGAAGAGGACGAAGTAGGGTATGCCCGGCATAGGAACGATGGTGTAGACCATCCCCGCCACGTCCGCAACCTCGGGCATGGCAGCGAGACGCTCGCCCAAGCTTTCGTCAATGGCCTCGTAGACGAAGCCTAAAACCCCGCCCTCCACTTTAGCCCGGCCCACCACCAAATCGGCTTCGCTGCGGCTGAGGGTGGTCGTATAGTTTGCCGCCAGGCCATCGGCCAGTGCCCTCAAGGCGACGATGGCCACGATGCCGATGGCGATGCCGGTGAGGGTCAAGAGAGTGCGGGTTTTGCGGCGAAACAGGTTCTTGAGGATCATTGACTAACCCCCGCTGCCTTCAATCCCTTCTCCGTCAGCGCCCAGACCCGCGTTGGGCCGCCGATGGCGCAGGTCCTGGCCAGGGGACAGCCAGCACATTGGGCCTCGCAACCGCCAGCTACCGGCTTGAGATACCCCATCCGGGCCAGGTCATCCACCATTTGCTCCAGTAGCACCTGGCCGACGCCTAATTTGCGCGCCAGCTCCCGCTGGCTATGGACTCCACCCTGAGCCACCGTCTCAAGCACTTCCAGCAACATCCCAAACCCCTTTCAGACCCTGATGTCCTTCAGCCCCTCCTCGTACCCCCTCAAAGACCTCGATCTCCCCTGTAACCTCCAGCCCGAATCAGCCCTGGATGGGCATCTCCTCCTCGCCTACTTCCGGTGCCGAGCGGAACATCTCCAGCATCCCGGCCATCATCCCGGTGAGCACCGACGCCTTGACCAAGGCAATCCCCTTCTCCAGGTCGCCGAGGACGAGCAGTTTATTGCCTACCTCGATGCCGAAATCCCTCCTGGCCTCGGCTGGGATGACAATCTGTCCCCTCTCGCTGACCGTGACCGAGCCGTAAAATTTCTTTCCTTTGGGCAATTGCATATCCCCTCCTTTGTCTTGTAAATCTTGTTTGCAAGATATATCCTACATAAAGGAGGGAATTTGTCAACTCGCCTTGTGGCAGATGCATATCCGTAGGAAGCCCAGCCAGGTTACTTTCTCTGCTTCCACCCGCAGCCCACTGCGAGCCAGCAGCCCCTCGAAATCGCCCCTGGCGAAATCAAGGAAGTATTTCGATTCGTGGAGCGAGGCAAGGGCGATGCAAATGGTGCGCAGGAGCCGATTGGGCGGCAGTTTGTAGTCAACGATGACGATTCTCTTCCGCGTCACCTTCGCCAATTCCATTAAGGCTTCCTTCCTCGCCTCGGGCGGCATGTCATGC
>CAYQVA010000199.1:0-3469 GCA_964420815.1 uncultured Anaerolineae bacterium | reverse complement strand
GGGCGGCGTCCCCGCCGCCCTAATTGGGCGAGGACGCCCCTTAAAAGCGATTATTATGATCTACTTAATATGTATACTTGCGAAAGCCGCCTATGATGGCCAGTTGTGGGGCCTCTGCCAGGAACTCGGCGGGGAGCTCCGGCATCGCCAGGTAATCGCCCCTTTCCCTCAGCGATATCTGCCGCAGGGCCTCCATCACCCTGGGAAGGTCAACACCCCTGGGGCAGCGGGAGAGGCAGGTCTGGCAAGAAGCGCAATACCAGATCGTATTGGCGTCCAGGACCTCTTCTAATCCCAGTTGTGCCAGCCTGATGACCTGGCTGGGGAGGAGGTCCATGGCGAAGGTCACCGGGCAGCCGGCCGAACACTTCCCACACTGGTTGCAGCCCAAGAGGTCTTGCCCGCTTATCTCCTCGATCTCCCTAACGAAGTCGCCCTCTATCATCTCGGCTGATAACCTGATCCTCATAATGCCTCCCCCTCTCCTCCTTCGCGCCCCTTAAGAGCTGGCCAAAGAAGCGCTTAAAGCCCGTCGTGACGGCGTCCATCAGGGCGTGCAAAGTGTCAACTATCGCCAGCCCCAAGACCGCCCACCAGAAGAGTCTCGCAGCGACCAGCCTGCTTACCCAGTTAGTGGAGCAGTAGCCCATGGCCTGGCAAGCCTGGGCCAGCAGCCAGAGGGGAGTGAGGATATAGGCGAGCCTGCCGGCCGTGCCGATGAGGGGGCCATGGGAGATGAAGGAGCGATGGGGAACGGCAAGGCCGTAGGGCTTAACGAAGTATTTGAATGGCCCCAAATCGGCGACCACCCCTCTAATCTCAGCATAATCCCAATCGGGATGGACCAGTGTGCCCAGTGCTGCCCCAGCAGCCATATACAAGGATTCGCGCCCCCTCACCAGCCCACCCACGACTAAGAGGCCAGCGACGGCCAAACAGGAGACATCGTGAACCTTCTGCGATGGCAAGGGAAGCCCTCCAATAACCAAATCCCAAGCACTGAAACCACTGATTAGCGCTGAGAACGTTAAAAGCTTTTCAGCGCCATCAACGCCTTTCAGTGCTATCAGTGTTTGGTCATTGGTCATTAGTCATTCTATACTTCGCTTTTCCTTCTTCATAGGCATCTCCCCCGTAAATGTCGTTGACCACGATGACGGGGAAGTCCTCCACCTCCAGCCTGCGCAACGCCTCGGCGCCCAGTTCCTCGTAGGCGATGACCTCCGCCTTCTTAATGGAGTTGGCGATGAGCGCTGCCGCTCCCCCGATGGCGGCGAAGTAGACCGCCTTGTGCTTCTTCAAAGCTTCCCTCACCTCGGGACCTCGGTTCCCCTTGCCGATCATCCCCTTGAGCCCCTGCTCGAGCATGCGAGGGGTGTAGGGGTCCATGCGGTAGGCAGTGGTCGGCCCTGCTGAGCCAATAGGCTTGCCAGGTTTGGCTGGGGAGGGGCCCATGTAGTAGATTATCTGCCCCTTAGGGTCGAAGGGCAGAGGCTCGCCCTTGTCCAGCGCCTCCATGAAGCGCTTATGGGCGGCATCGCGGCCCACGTAAATCGTGCCGGTGATGGTCACTTTGTCGCCGGCGCGCAACTTCTCGATGACCTCATCGGTAAGGGGAGTTGTAATCCTCATCGGTATCCTCCTGATCTTCTACAAGCAAAGGGATCTGATGGGTCTGAGGGGTCTCCCTTCAGCCCCTTCAGACCCCTTAGTTCCCTCAGTCCCCTTTTATAGAATGGCTTCCTTATGCCTCGCCGAATGGCACTGGAGGTTGACGGCCACAGGCAAACTGGCGATGTGGCAGGGGAAGGTCTCGACGTGGACGGCCAAAGCGGTCACCCTGCCGCCGAAGCCCTGAGGGCCGATGCCTAACTTGTTCACCCTCTCCAGGATCTCCCGCTCCAGCTCGGCCACCTCTGGGTCGGGGTGTGGCTGGCCCACCGGACGCAGCAGTGCCTTCTTGGCGATGAGCGTGGTCTGGTCAATGGTGCCGCCGATCCCAACCCCAACGATGACGGGCGGACAGGGATTGGCCCCTGACCGGTCCACACAGTCCACTACGAAGTCTATCACCCCCTGACGCCCCGCGGCAGGTGAGAGCATCTTCAGATAGCTCATGTTCTCGCTCCCAGCTCCCTTGGGGCAGACGGTTATCTTGAGTTTGTCCCCAGGGACGATGTCGGTGTGGATCACCGCCGGGGTGTTGTCTTTGGTGTTGACGCGGGCCGAGAAGGGCCTATCCACCACCGACTTGCGCAGGTAGCCCTCCTGGTAGCCCTTCCTCACCCCCTCGTTTATCGCCTCATAGAGGTCTCCGCCTGCGATATGGACATCCTGGCCCAGCTCCAGAAAGACGACGGTCACCCCCGTATCCTGGCAGAGGGGCATCTTCTCCCGACTGGCGATGTCGGCGTTCTTCAGTATCTGGTCCAGGACCTCCCTGCCCACTGGCGAGACCTCGCTCTCGCGGGCCTGGCGCAAAGCCTCCAGCACATCCTCGCCCAGGTAGTAGTTAGCCTCGATGCAGAGGCGAGCCACGGTGTCGGTGATCTCCTGGCAGCTTATCTCCCTCATCGGTCAGCCTCCTTCACTGGTTATTTGTCTCCATCGGCTGATGCTTTATCAAACAGCGACCTTCTCCGCCTCCACAAGTTCTTCCAGATACCACCACCAATGGGAAGGCGCCGCGCCGCTCATCCTTCTCATCTCTGCAAGATCGGCGATCTGGGAGATGACAGCGTAGATCTGCCTGACATTCCTTAGAAAACATCTATCAGCTTCTTCAAGCCTCTTCCTCTCCTCCTCGCTCAAGCTGTGTTCCTGTCTTGCGATTGCGCTCCGAATATCGAGCAATTCCAGAAGCTCGAAACCACTTACCTCTAGGTATTGAACACCAACGGCGAACTTCTCGATCAGCTCTCTTCGCTCCACTCCAACGCCTCCTCGACCGAATATCACCAGCCACTCTCGGCTCTTGAAGGTGCCCCGCACGGCATAGTAGTGTTCGCCGGCGAATTTGTAGAGGTACATTGAATTCCGTTCATCTCGAACGATCTCGCCGATCATTTCATTGTAATCATCCAGCGAGTAATGGAGAGGCAAATGCCCTAACCTCTTGCGCTTCTCCAGATGTTGAACGCCCTTACCAGGCTTCCAACGGATGCGCTTCCGAATTGCTAAAAGGGCTCTTGCCGCTTCAGCGCGTTCCTTTGCCGCTAGCATCGTAAGATCATAACTTGGCAGGTCCTCGCTTGGGCGCTTTTCGGCGGTGGCTGGTCAACGAATGGCCTCGGTAACGGATTAACGAGTAACCCTACCGTCGTTCCTGCGTTCCATTCGTTTATTCGCTCCCCATCCGGCGTCTACTCCGGCGCTTTAGGGATGAAGCCCTCCCTCATCAGGAGCTGCGTCGCTTCGCGAGCCTCCCTGATGATCCTGGAGGCCTCCTCGTAGAGTTGCTCGCGGGTCT
>CAYQVA010000198.1:0-3476 GCA_964420815.1 uncultured Anaerolineae bacterium | reverse complement strand
AAGCTGAGTAAGGGAGAGCGGGTTGGGGCAAACCCCGGGCAGTTGCAAAGCGAATGGCTAATAGCCGATGATGAGGAACCGAAGGTCAACGACAAGCGGCATCACCATCAAGGGCACCAGGGATGGGCTGCTGGTGACCCTGGGGGAGGGGGAACTCGGCGACCTCCTGGCTGAGTTGGGCGAGCGCCTTAAGCGCACCGCTTCCTTCTTCAAGGGTGGCCGTGTCTCGCTCCAGGTGGGTCAGCGCGAGCTAAGCGTCGCTGAGCTGGAGGGTATCGAATCCTTGTTCTCTCAGAATGACATTTCCTTACAAATGGTGCTGAGCGCCTCGCCTATCACTCGAGCTTCCGCTCGCAGCCTGGGGCTTCAGACAAGGGCAGAACCCATTGCCGAGCCAAGCCCTCCTCGGGATGCGGGACAGGGGATACTCATCCGGCGCACCATTCGCTCCGGCCAGGTCATCCAGTACCCTGGACACGTCGTTATCATCGGCGACGTCAACCCCGGGGCCGAGGTGGTGGCTGGGGGAAACGTCGTCGTCTGGGGGAAGCTGAGGGGCATGGTGCATGCCGGGGCCATGGGGGACGATAATGCCATCATCTGTGCCTTGAGCCTCGCCCCTACACAGCTGCGCATCGGGAACCACATCGCCAGGCCGCCGGAGGGAGGGAAGAGGCCATCGGCTATAGCCGAGGTAGCCCAGGTTAAGGAGGGGAAGATTGTCGTTGAGGCTTGGAAGTAGCGCTGGAGGCAGGGTTATGCCTGCCAGGGTGATCACCATCACCTCGGGCAAAGGCGGGGTGGGCAAGACCATCGCTACAGCCAACCTGGGCGTCAGCCTGGCGATGTTAGGCCAACGGGTGGTGGTTATAGATGCTGACATCGGCCTGCGCAATCTAGACGTGGTAATGGGCCTGGAGCACAGGATCGTTTACGACATCGTGGATGTGGTGGAGGGGCGTTGCCGCCTGCGCCAGGCCCTGATCAAGGATAAACGTCTCCCCGATCTGTACCTCTTGCCCGCTGCCCAGACTAAGGATAAGACCGCCGTCAGCCTGGAGGACATGGTCAGGCTCTGCGATCAGATGCGGGATGACTTCGACTTCGTGCTCATAGACTCGCCAGCGGGGATCGAACGAGGCTTCCGCAACGCCATAGTTGGCGCCGACGAGGCGCTCATCATCACCACCCCAGATATCCCAGCCGTCCGCGACGCCGATCGCATCATCGGACTCATTGAATCCGAAGGGAAGAGATTAGTCCGTTTGATCATCAACCGCATAAACCCCAGGATAGTAAAGCGGGGCGATATGCTAGATATAAAGGATGTGGTCGAGGTCCTGGCCATCGAACTGATAGGTATAATCCCCGAGGATGAGGCGATTATAATCTCGACCAATAAGGGAATCCCTATAGCCCTCGAAGGTCGATCCCAAGCGAGCCTCGCCTTCCATAACATCGCCCACCGCCTCCTAGGCGAGGATGTCCCCTTCATGGCCCTTCAGGCGCGAGGCTTCACCGAGCGATTGGGCCGCTTCGCCGGCTTCCTCCGGCGCGCCGGGTAGATGGCGGGCGCGCCATCCAGCAAGGGGTGCGAAGGTGAACGTTCTCCAAAGGTTATTTAGGCGGCGCAGTCCCCCCAGCAGGGAGATCGCCAAGGAACGCCTGAAATTGATTCTGGTTTACGACCGGGTTAAGATCTCCCCCGACCTCTTGCAGACACTGAAGGACGAGATCATCTCTGTTATCTCAGAGTACATCGAGATAGACCGGGAGGCCACTGAGGTAACCCTCCAGCCGGGGAAGAAATACAGCAGGCTGGTGGCTAACATCCCTATCATAGGGACGCGGAGGAGAGATGAATAAGGGGGTATGGCGAAACTTCGACTTCCCGCTCCTGGCCGCCACGATGCTTCTGATCTGCATTGGCATAGCTATGATCTACAGCGCCACCCTGGTCTTCACCGAGAACTACGCCCTCCGACAGGCCATCTACGCCCTGGGAGGGCTTGCATTAATGCTGCTAGTGGCAGCCGTTGATTATCGCCTCTTCGAGAGCCTTCACCGATTCGCTTATGTCCTAGCCATCGCCCTATTGGCCATCGTCCTCCTTTGGGGGAGGCTATCCTATGGGGCGCAACGCTGGATTGGCCTCAAGTTCCTCCCCTTCCAGCCTGCGGAGCTGGCTAAGGTCCTGGTCATCATCGCCCTGGCCAAGTACCTGGCCGACCACGAGGAGGAGATATATCGCCTGCGCCACGTTTTGATCTCTCTGGCCTCAGTGGCCCTGCCCATGCTGCTCATCTACCTCCAACCAGATTTGGGGACGGCCCTCGTATTGGGGGCTATCTGGTTAACCATGGCCCTTATGGCCGGGATGCGCCTCCTTCACTTGGTGCTGGTGGGTTTAGGTGGCGCCTTGGCCACACCCCTCATTTGGTTCGCGCTGGAGGATTACATGCGCGAGAGGATCATCGTCTTCCTCGACCCTCAAAGGGATCCCTTGGGGAAGGCATATAACATCAATCAGGCCCGCATCGCCGTCGGCTCCGGAGGCTGGTTGGGCCAGGGCTTCGCCAGCGGCCCTCAGAGCCAGCTATGCTTCCTCCGCGTGCGCCACACCGACTTCATCTTCTCCGTCATCGCCGAGGAGCTGGGCTTCCTCGGCGCGTTGCTCCTCTTCCTTCTCCTGGTCATCGTCCTTTTGCGCATCGTGAGGGCGGCCAGCCTGGCGCGCGACACCTTCGGCCGCCTCATAGCCTGCGGCGTGGCCGCCGTCATCCTCTTTCAGGGCTTCGTCAACGTGGCGGTGAACATGGGGCTTTTGCCCATGACCGGCATCCCCTTGCCCTTCATCAGCTACGGCGGCAGCTCCCTGGTCACCCTCCTCATCGCTGAGGGGCTGGTGCAGAGCGTGGTGATGAGGCACAGGAAGATAGAGTTTTAGTGGATCACAGTTCAGGTCTATGACTGAAAGCTGCGACCGAGTTACGTGTTACGTGAGGGATGAAAGGAGGAAATGCGGATGAGAAAAGCGTTGTTTGTCTTCTGGCTGGCTGCCGTCCTGGCTTCGGTTGCCGGTTGCAAGGGGGTTGCTCCTCCAGCACCGTATCGCATCGCCTTCATGTCCGAGCGGGATGATAACCCCGAGGTCTACGTGATGGATGACGATGGCGGTAATCAGGTCAACCTGAGCGACAACTCGGCTGGCGACGGTTTGCCCGTCTGGTCTCCCGATGGCAAAAAGATCGCCTTCCTCTCCGATCGCGATGGCAACCTGGAAATCTATGTCATGGACGCCGACGGTAGCAACCAGACCAACCTGACCGATAACCCAGGCGGCGATGGCTTTCCCCTCTGGTCTCCCGATGGCAGCAAGATCGCCTTCATATCCGATAGGGACGGCAACCTGGAGATCTATGTCATGGACGCCGATGGGGGCAATCAGACCAACCTGACCAACAACCCGGCTAGCG